>JAAZXT010000028.1 GCA_014240005.1 Fidelibacterota bacterium
CTTCCAATCGTAAGCTATCAAAAAATCCATGTAATGCAAATTTAGCAGATGAATATGCGGTACGATTACGTGAAGGAATCAATCCTGCTACGCTGGTATTAGTTGCAATCTGTCCTCCGCCATTTGCTATCATATGATGTACAATAGATTTAGTTACTCTTACGACTGAAAAATAGTCTAATTGCATAATTTGATCGATAACTGTCATATTGCTTTCTTCGAATAAAGACACTTGGCTAATTCCTGCGTTATTAAACAGAATATCAATTGGGCCTTCTTTAGTTACGATATTATCTATAAAGGAATCAATATCATCTAAACGACTCAAATCAAAAGGATATATTGCATATTGATTTGCATCATACGATTGGAAAGATGTTTCCATCTTTTCTTTGTTTCTGGATACTAAGATGACTTTTGCTCCAGATGACAAAAATACTTTAGCAGTTTCCTCTCCAATTCCAGAGGACGCTCCAGTAATAATTACTGTTTTGTTCTTAAAAGACATAAACAGTAATGTACTACTTTTTATCCTTTGTGTTCAGCCAGTAATAAAAGGGGAGTGCAAACAATAAACTGCCCAATAAAGAGAATATAATTAACCAATACCACTTATATTTACCGATAGGATGATGCTTAAAATAGTAGGCAAGTAAAAACATGAGCATAAATGCCTCTATAAATAGAGCTACTCCTATAGTATTGGATAAGAAGAGAGCAAAATTAAATTCAAAGAACTGCCAGTAGAGAAAAAGATTGTTCACTACTAGCAACCCTGTTGCTGCAAAGAAAAATAGTATATTCTTATTCATTATCATTCAAATTAAGCTATTGGTCTGTATCGAAGAAGAACTTTGTCAATTGCGTCCATACTACTAGCCCTATTGTATAAGATACTCCCAATAATATTGTTTCATTAGGATAAGAATTAAATGCTCCTAATTCATTCCCTGCAAATATATCAATTACCCTAGCAAACAGTACCATAAATGGTATTAACATGTAGTTATTCTTGATAATAAATTTATAAATCATAAATAGCACAATAGAATACAGTGTTATCAACACTAACGATAGGCCAATATTATACTGCATTCCAATCTCTCCGCCATATACAAACATGACCAATAATATCCCATAAACATTAGACTTGATATTATTAGAATATCCATCCGTCCATTCAAATAAGGTTTTGGCAAAGAATAAACTGAATGCCACTGAAATGAATCCTCCATAAATATTAAATGTATCTAATATGGGATAATATGATCCTCCAAGAGTTATTCTAGGAAAATTAGGATTTAAATCTAATTGGAATGTCCCGATAAGCATCGCAGATGTTGCTACTAATAGTGCAGCGACTAATCCTCCTGTTATAGAATCAGAAAGTGAGCTACGATTTATAGTTGATTTTAACATTGTACCTAAACTACCAAAAAATAGTGCTTGGGCTAATCCTATGATTAGGATGCCTGCTATAGTAGAGATATACGTTATGCTCATTAAATTTGCTATTGGTTGATCTGTGGGTAATGTCATAAGAAACGAAGAATCATTGAAGAAATTAACAATACCACTAATAAGAAGAATTCCTCCAAATAATGCCCCTTTTCTAAGATTTACCTTTCTATCCATAAGCATCTTAAAAGAACGTATAAGCAATAATCCGCCAATAAATAATCCTCCAGGAATAGTAAACAACATCGCAAGTATTCCTGAAAATCCTTCTCTATCGCGCTTCATTCTCTCCCATTCTTCAGGGATATAAACAGATTGTGAAAATCCAGCAAGTTGATCGCCTGATACTGTAATGATATTTTGGAACTGAGATCCTTCATAGTCTATCTCTCTATCTTCTGCATACGTAAATATCCAATCTAATCGTTCTGGTTTTTGAGATTCAACTGCACTAACCAAACTGACCATACTTGTACTAAGATTAAAGTGATCGCTTAAGGCTTGGTCTGCTATCACCTTTGCATCTGACTGACTTAAAGACGCTCCTATTTCATTTTCAGGAAACTTATTATAAAAACGGATAGGATTACCCTTAAAATCTACAGAAACTATTACTTCTCTTGCTCGCGTTTCTACTTCTCCGTCAAATTTAGCAAATCGAACTTTCCATCTTGGAGCGAGTACATAAGAGCCTAACAAATTATTGAAGGTATCAGACCCTAATTCTTCCCATATAAAATCGGAAGCAGGATACCCCGTAACAACCATTGCGTTTCCTTCATATCCTTCAGCTAAAGTAATATTCTGGGTGACAAGAAAATCTTCTGCAATGTCAATGGCTTGTTCACGATTGACACTTGGTGACTCTATAGAAACATCAGAATCACTCAATTGGAATGATGCCATCGCTACAACAATAAATATAATGGAACCCAATAAGACTTTTTTATTTAATGGCGATCCATCTTGCACAATAGCGGTCGATTCTTCCTTAGTTTTTGGCATTTCAGGTGGGGTTGGTTCAAACCCTTTATTAAGTGAGGTATCGTCTATTTCAGACCATTTATTAGCTTTCATTCTAAAATATAGAATGACTAGCAATGGAATAGCGCCACCAAGAACTGTCATAAATTTATCAACGACATAACCACTTGAATACCATATAGGCAGTGAGAATAATACAACATCATACAAGTAGTGTGTAATAGCGCCGAATATAACCCCTAATTGTAAGTATAGCATTCCATACACAATAATAGACGGTAAAAATAATTCTACTACCCTAGCATATGAAGGCTGTGCAGGATAATTAGCATGCCCTGCTCCAAAAATTAACGCCTGAACTATCATAGCAATTACCAGTCCAGTAAAACGCATATTATATCTTTTTCCAATTAATACTCCTGCTGCAATTGGCACAGCACGGAAAAGCATTTCTTCCCAAAATCCTGCTTGTAATGAAATCGCAAGCCCTGTATACCATGGGAAAATAGATGCAAGATAATTGGGATCAGCCATACTGCTTGCTGGCGACCAGAATCCAAAATACTTCTCCATAAGAATATAAAATCCACCAACTATAGCTAACTTAATTGGAACAATTAAATAAGCAAAAATAGTATCATTCAGTACGCGCTTTGAATTAGCAACATTCATTGTCCATGTTTTCCATAATTGAATATGTTCTGGAAATGCTCTTCTTGTAAGCGATTCTGCAATAACAAATGTTAGTCCAAAAAGTAAGAAGTTCACAACGCCATTTGCTAGCATACCCAAAAGACCTTCTAGCATAAATTGTGATTTACTCGTAGCCGTATCATAAGACATCCACATCGTTGGATAAAAATTCAGTGATACTAATGTACTAGTTATAGCAATGAATCCTGCAACCAACATTGAAGATTTCCATCGTAGCCATCCTGTACGATAAAAAATGACTATGGCCCCTAATCCTATCACTAATATATAGATACCTAAAAATGCAAAGTTTGCGAACATAGCAATGGTATCATTGTCTGATCTAATATTAGCAAATTCACGATTGAATGATTCAGGAATAAATGCACTAGGCAGTACAGAACTGACCAGCACTCCTGAGACATCAACATCTAACCTATATTTTGCATCTCCAATATCTTGAACTTGATGCTCAAACACAAAAGAATGATCTACTCTCCCATTTGGCATTTCTTCAAAAGAAGACTCTATCAATGAATAGTCTGCAAAGTCTCCAGACCAATGATCATTAATTTTAAGACTTATTAAACTGAGGGCGTCTTCTTCTGATAAACTATCTGAATCATGATCTTCTGGAATTTTAACACGATATCCATTAGAAGATCCATCCGGCTTAAACATAAAACTTGCTTCAGCTACTTGACCTTCTTTAAATGTTCTTACAATCCAGTTATATGGGGAAAAAATATCACTATCAATAATTGATTGAAATTTTTCTCTACCCCCTTGTTTTAATTCTACATAATCACGTAAGCTAGAGCTAAAACTATACGCTGCCGCTTGATCAAGGTCATCACCTAGTATGTCAAAATCTTTTGTCGCTTCTTGCCCTTCTGACAAGGCTAGCTCTCTATCCATTGAAACATTAACATTTAATGATCCAAGAAAATCATTCCAGTAATACGATAATCCTAAAATACTTGCAATTGCTACAACGCATGTAATCGATAAAACTTTATTAGTAGTCATATTTCCCTCAGTGTTTTTAATTAAAAAAGAATTTAAAAAGTTCTCAAGGAATAGTTATAAAAAAATATGTAACATACAATATTAAATAATAGGGGAAATAATTATGAAAAAAGAACATTTAACAGAAGAACAAATGATATTTCAGGATGCAGTTCGCACATTTTTTGAACGTGAAATTACACCTAATAATGAGCAATGGGAAAAAGATGGACAAGTGTCACGTGAGGCCTGGCTAAAAGCTGGAGCAAATAACTTTTTTGGAATTGATGTTCCTGAAAAATATGGTGGAATGGAGATTGATGACTATCGATATAATACCATTCTTATTGAAGAGGGAGTAAGATCTTTATCCTCTGGGTTTGCACATTCTGTACAAAATGATTTAGTGGTACCATACTTATTATCTCATTGTAATGAAGAACAGAAAAAACGATGGCTACCAAAAATTTGTAGCGGAGAGACAATTGGCGCATTAGCCATGACAGAACCTAGTGGTGGTAGTGATTTAGCTGGGATTAAAACTACCGCAAAAGATATGGGAGACCATTATTTGGTTAATGGAAGTAAAACATTCATTACTAATGGCTTATTAAGCGATTTTGTAATCACTGCAGTTAAAACTGATTCTAAGAAAAATGCGAAGGGAATTAGTTTATTAGTTCTTGAACGTGGTATGAAAGGATTTGAAAGAGGGAAAAAATTAGAAAAAATTGGTCAAAAAGCACAGGATACAGCCGAACTCTTCTTCAAGGATGTAAAGGTACCAAAAGAAAATCTTTTGGGCGAAGAAGGAAAAGGGTTTTACTATATGATGGAAAATCTTCCAAAAGAACGACTATCTATTGCTGCTGGATCAATTGCAGTGATAGAATTTATACTTGAACTGACTATTCAATATTGTCATGAACGTAAAGCATTTGGACAAAAAATTGGTAGCTTTCAAAACTCTAAATTTAAACTAGCTGAGATGACAACTGAGGCAGAAATAGGGCGTACATTTTATGATCAATGCGTCTTTGAGTTGAATGATAAAACATTAACCCCTGAAAAAGCTGCAATGGCTAAGTGGTGGTTAACAGAATTAGAGTTGAAGGTTGTAAATCAATGTTTACAGTTACATGGTGGTTATGGATACATTTTAGAGTATCCAATCGCTCAAGCTTATCTAAATTCACGAGTACAAACAATTTATGGTGGTACCACTGAGATTATGAAAGAAATCATTGGGAGATCGTTGGGATTTTAACATGGGGAAAAAATTAGAAAACAAAGTCGCATTAATCACAGGTTCAGGCCGTGGAATTGGTCGAGAACTTGCATTAATGTTAGCCAAAGATGGAGCACACATTGTGGTGAATGACCTTGATGCGGATCCAGCAAATCAAACAGTAGAAGATATTATTGCAATGGGTGGTAAGGCTGTTGCATGCAATGGAAGTGTGACTGATGATGACTTTCCTGAAAGATTTATTAATACAGCGTTAGACACTTTTGGCGGATTAGACATTATTGTGAATAACGCGGGATATACTTGGGATAATGTTATCCAAAAAATGGACGATAAACAGTGGCAAGCAATCTTAGATTGTCATCTTACTGCACCATTTCGTATTCTGCGTGCTGCTCAACCACACATTAAAAGATTATTTCTTGAA
>JAAZXT010000017.1 GCA_014240005.1 Fidelibacterota bacterium
ATCTACTAATGATGTCATACTTCCCTCCTTCTACTGGACAAATTATTTTCGTGAAGCGGTCTAACTATTTATTATTCACCATAATCATACCTGTTTTGACCTCGTAAATAGATATATACACCACCCCTCACACATCAGAAAGGAATGGACTTTAGCTAGTTTTTTAAAAGGAGTGCACTACCCTTCTTTAACCCATTGCTTGTAGTTTAAATGGTGTTCTTACTACACCCATCTCTTCGGCTATTTTTTTAGCTTCGTCCGAGTTAAACATTGCCATCATGCCTGCTGGGTCAAAGACATCTACTACTACAATAGCGGTATGGTCATCTACTTTGCCTACTTTGGCATTTCTTGAGAATTGTGATCTCATATCAGCCAAGTCATCAAAACCTTTTTTCCAATCATCAAACGTTCCATTATTGATTTCAATCATTACCATTGTGTTCATTATTTTTTCTCCTAAGTTTTTTAATAATAAATTTTTTATAACACTGTGTAAACTTAGTATATACCTAGTTACTAATTTAGGTCAAGGCGACTTATAATCTTAGTATGAATAATCTTCTTAAGATAATAGTTCAAACCTTTGCTTTTGTAATAGTTGGTATTTAATATGGGTTGGATAGTGATATGAAAATTGACCAGGCTAATTTAACCGATATACCACAACTTTGTATTCTGCTAGACGAATTGTTTAGCCAAGAAGCAGAATTCACGCCTGACCATGAATTACAAGGAAGAGGGCTAAGTAAGATTCTAAGCAATGAAGATATTGGAGTAATTTTGGTTGTCCGAGAATCTGATAAAGTAATAGGAATGGTGAATATTCTTTATACAATCTCTACTGCACTGGGTGGAAGAGTAGGGAATCTTGAAGATTTTGTAGTTTTACCTGAATACAGAAATAGCGGGATAGGTTCAAAACTCCTATCATATGCACTTAATTTTGCGAAAAAGAGAGGTTGCCAACGAATTACCTTACTTACTGATGATGATAATCAAGATGCCCATCGTTTTTATCTTAAAAATGGTTTTTCTCGTTCTTCAATGGTTCCATTTAGGCGAAACACAAGAAATACTTAAAAGGATAATATGAAAAAACTCCTTCAACTTATATTCTCATTAAAGAAAGCAAAAGAACAAGTACAATTTGACAAACTTGTTGACGAAGAGAAAACATTAAAAGATTATAGATTGTTGGCAGAGCGTTTTAGGTCAGACCAATTTACATCAAAGCAAATGACAGAAGAATTTAAATCCAATCCTGAATTTAAAGATTGGTACTTTAAAAATTATATCGCACTAGAAAAATGGAGAAGTATATAACAAAACTACTCCTACTCTTATTAATATCCCTTTCCTTTAACTCCTATGGTGAATGGACGAAAACAAATATGGATGTTAATGGTGTTAGTTATTACATAGATTTTGAAACAGTCAAAAAACGAAATGGATATGTTCTTTGGTGGGAGATGAGAGATTTACCTGAATCCAATGTAGATGGAGATATGAGTGCCCAGATATTCATTAAAGGTGATTGTGAATCATCTCGTAATACATTCTTACAAATCGTTACTTATAAGAAACCAATGGGAGATGGTAAAGCTGAAACTTTCGGTGGAGGTGTTATTGACATACAAGACATAGTGGGTTGGTACTATCCACCACCTGA
>JAAZXT010000038.1 GCA_014240005.1 Fidelibacterota bacterium
AAGTGTATGTAAAAAACTGAAGATTCCTCTAAAGAAAATTGACTATACTGCTCAATACAAAGATAAGGTATTTAAACAGTTCTTAGATGATCATGTACATGGATTAACTCCGAATCCTGACGTATTATGCAATAAAGAAATCAAATTTGAAGTCTTTCAAAATTATGCGAGAGAAATAGGGGCAACTAAAATTGCGACAGGCCACTATGCAGATAAGCATACAACCGATTCTACTTGCTATTTAAAAAAAGCAACCGACCAATCAAAAGACCAAAGCTATTTTCTTCATCAACTAGGACAATCCGAATTAAAAAACACAATTTTCCCCTTGGGAAAAATGTTAAAAAAAGATGTCAGAAGTATTGCAAAAAAATACTCTTTAATCAATCATAATAAAAAAGATAGTACGGGAATATGTTTTATAGGAGAAAGAAAGTATAATGAGTTTGTAGGAAAGTATTTAACTGTAAAAAGAGGAGATATTCAATCTCTTAATGGAGAAATTTTAGGCAAACACGATGGTCACATCTACTTTACCATTGGTCAAAGAAAAGGTTTAGGTATTGGCGCAAGATTTAGCGCCGAAGATAAGCCTTGGTATGTGATAAAAAAGGATATCAAGAATAATATTGTGTTTGTGGCGCAAGGCGAAGACCACCCCGCACTATTTAGTGAAACAATTATAGTTGCACATATGAATTGGATTAATCAAAAACCTGATATATTCCCAAAAGAATATTATGCAAAAGTCAGGTATCGAGATAAAGATAAATTATGTACTATTTTTTCTTTAGATAACACTGCATATCTCATTAAATTTAAATCAAAACAAAAAGCTATTACTCTGGGACAATCTATTGTTTTATATGATGAAAAAAATATTTGTATTGGAGGTGGTATTATCTCAAAAAGAGATATACCCTTTTTAAAGGAACATATTTAAATGAACAATAAATTACATATCGGTATTCTTGCAGCTGGAAAAGGCTCAAGAATGGAATCTAAACTGCCTAAGGTCCTACATAAGTTAAATGGTAAAAGCTTAATTGATTATGTACTAGATACAGCATCAGAACTAAATCCAGACTCCATCACTCTAGTCGTAGGTTTTCAGAAAGATCGTGTCAAAAATCATATACAAGATGATAACATAAATTATGTTTCTCAAGACCAACAACTAGGAACTGGTCATGCAGCATTACAAATGGAACATCAATTAGCAAATCAAATAGGTCATTTATTAATATTATATGGTGATGTACCAAATATCAAATCTAGTAGTCTATCTCCTATAATAGATGAACACATAAAGGAAGATCGCAATGCAACTGTTATTACTGCAACGCTAGACGATCCAACAGGATATGGTCGCATTATCAGGGGTGAAAATGGTGACCTATTAAGGATAGTGGAGGAAAAAGATTGTACTGCTGATGAGAAAAAAATTAAAGAATGGAATCCTGGTATATACATTTTTAAAATTCCACAGCTTTTTAGTGAATTAAAACGAATAGAATCCAATAATGCATCAAATGAATACTACCTAACTGATGTGATAGAGTTGATTAAAGAAAATTTTCCAGTACAAGCAGAAAAAATTATTAATCCTGCGGAGGTCATAGGGATCAATACAATAAATCAATTAAGTAATCTGGAAAATAATAACTAATGAAATACTTTCTTGATTCCATTATCATTATACTGTCATTTATCATCATAATTTTTGGATGGTCTGTATCAAAAACTTTTCTTGATCAAAATATTTTACTTAATACGCCATCTTCTAAAATAGAATCAATGCCAAAAATTAAATTATTTGAAAACTACGATAATCAAACTTTAAAGGTTGCCATATTAAACGGATGTGGAATAAGTGGATTGGGGAATCAATTTTCTGATTTATTAAATAGTAAATATGGACTTGTTATTGTAAGAACTGAAAATGCAGATAATTTTGACTACGAAATGACAAAAGTAGTAATTATCAATGACTCTAATCCTAATATTGAAAACTTACTAACT
>JAAZXT010000043.1 GCA_014240005.1 Fidelibacterota bacterium
TCATGAATTGATAAAGCCGGAGAAACAGAAATAGGATTTTTATTAATCAATCCTTTCATAGAATCTGATACAGATTTATTAGATGCAATAGCCTTTCTTAAGTCTCCTTCTGTGACAATCCCTACTAATTCTTTATTGTTTATAATCAATGCTGCGCCTAAAGGCTTCTCAGTCATTGCAGATGCAATATCTCCCAAGGAACTATCTTCATCAATAATAGCAACGTCATCTAAAGAATGAATTAAATGATTCACAGTTAATCCTAGTTGTTTTCCTAATTCTCCACCAGGATGATATCGGGCAAAATCTTCTTCATTAAATCCTCTTTTAACCATTAATACGGATGCAAGAGCATCCCCAATAGCCAAAGCAGCTAATGCGCTTGTAGTAGGAACAATGCCAAGAGGATCAATCTCACTTTCAACGGTTCCATTTAACACAATATCTACATTTTTTGCCATATAAGAATCCAGATTACCTACTAAAGCAATTAATGGTGATTGAAATTCACGTAAAATTGGAATTAATCGTACTAATTCTTCGGTGTTTCCACTCTTTGAAATAAGAAGCGTAGGATCTCCTGGATTATAAATACCTAAATCTCCATGCAACGCTTCTGCTGCATGCACAAATACACTTTTTGTACCAGTGCTACATAGTGTGGCAACAATCTTTTGCCCAATCAATCCAGACTTTCCTAAGCCACAGATTACTAACTTACCATTATTGTTCATAATGAGTTCTGAAGCTTTCACAATATCTTGATCGATTTGTTTTGCAACATTATTTAACTGACGCGATCCATTTTCAAGAATTGCTTGAGCTAAACCATTTATTTTACTTTTATCCACGTATGAATGAATATAATTAGTTTTGGTGGAATTATGACTGATAAATTTGTAGAATTATCTCTATGAATATTTACATAACAGGTGCAAGTAGTGGCATAGGAGAATATATTGCGTATGAATATGCTAAGCGTGGTACTCATTTAGCTCTATGTGCTAGAAGAAAAGAAAAATTAGATGATATTGCTAATAAATGCCGTCAAATGGGCGCTGAAGTTACAACTTATTCTATCGATGTTACCGATCAACACTCTACAAAAGAATCAATAGATGATTTTTTATCAAAGATTACCAAAATTGATTTAGTGATTGCGAATGCAGGTCGTGGCGAACTAGATGCGCTTCATAAAGGAGATCCAACAATAATTAACGAAGTAATCAAGGTCAATGTTATTGGGGTCCAGAATACCGTACTTCCATTTATTCCAATAATGCTAAAACAGGACAGTGGACATATTGCTTTAGTAGGATCGGTTGCAAGTCATATAGCATGGGCTGGTGGAGGAGCGTATGCTGCATCAAAATTTGCAGTCAGAGCTTTGAGTGAAAGCTGGAGAAAAACATTACCAACAACTATAGATGTAACACTTATTTGTCCAGGTTTTGTTGAAAGCGAAATGACACAGAAAGCGAAATGGAAACCATTTATTATTAAAACAGACATTGCTGCAAAAAAAATTGTCAATGCACTTAATAAAAAGAAGAAGATGTTTATTTTCCCATGGCAAATGCGTATTGTGGTTGCATTTAAAGGTCTGCTTGGTATAGTTATGACAAATGCTGCAAGAAAAATGCATCAAAAGCAGACGCAAAAAAATTAGTCAATCCATTGGATTACTGATTTGAACTGAAACTGACATAATTATTTAATCTAACTTGAAATGTTGATCACATAACTTAGCTAATGCCACATCTTTATCTGTTACATCGCCACTATCATGCGTTGTGAGCACTATATGCACCTTACACCAACTTAATGTCATATCTGGATGATGATTGAGTTCATCAGCTAAAGAAGCCACCTTAGTAAGAAAACTTACACCAGATAAATATGATGAAAACTCAAATGTTCTTGAAATAGCATTGTTCTCATATTCCCAATTATCTAGATCTTTAAACATTAGAAAGGCCAAATTATTGGAATAACCAATACAGAGACAATCCATAAAATAATTCCTAAAGGAAGTCCTACTTTAATGTAGTCAGAGTATCTGTATCCTCCAGGACCATATACCATCAAGTTGGTTTGATATCCCACTGGAGTAATAAAGGATGCTGAAGCAGCATAACATACAGCAAAAATAAATGGCTTTGGATCAAATCCAAAGCTTGCTGCTAATGTCAAAGTGATTGGAGTCATGATAATTGCAGTAGCTGCATTAGATGCAATTTCTGTTAATATCATTGTAATCAAATAAATAATAGCTAAGAGAAAATATGGAGTAAGATGTTCGGGAAATAAACTGACTATGCTTCCTATGCCACTCCCTATAATAACATCTAAACCTGTACGTTGAATAGCCACTCCCATTGGTAAAAAAGCTGCAATAACTATAATAACCTGCCAATGAATAGATGAATAAGCTTCCTTGGGTGTAATAACTCTAGATAATAAAAGTGCAATTACTCCAAGAATAACTCCAACTGCAATAGGAACAATATTAAAAATAGCTAAGCCTACAGCACATAAGATTGTAGCAATACTTAACCACCATAAGGGATGGTTATCAAGCTTTGCATCTACTTTCCCCAGTACAATAAATCCTTCTTTAGAGGCAAGTTCATTGATGCGATCTTGAGGTCCGTATACTAACAAAGTATCAAATGGCTTTAAAATAAAATGTGCTAATTTTCGTCGAATAACTTCACCTTCTCTACGAATGGCTAAAACAAAGCTACCAAAAGATCTTCTAAAATTAGTCTCTTGAAGGGTTTGTCCAATGAGTTCTGAGCTGTCAGTGATTAGACATTCTGCTAGTATATGATCTTCTTGCTCTAACTCTTCTTGTGTAAGTTTTTCATCAGTCAAAAGAGCTAGATTTTCAATTTCTTTTAAACGTTGAAAGTTTTCAAAAGAACCTTTTACGAATAATACATCATCTTGTTTTAATTTTAAGTTTCTTAGATTGGAGGCAATAATTTCACCGCCTCGCAATACATCCAAAACAATAACATCATAATTCTCATTAATTTTTCTATCCAATAAGGTCTTATCGCATAAAGGGGAATTTTTATTAATTCTAAATTCTGTTAAATATCCATCCAGACTATAGTCTTCAATACTAGAAGATTTTGCTACTCTAGAAGGAAGCAACTTATGTCCAATAGTAAATATATATGCTAGACCTATTGCAAATTTTATAATTCCAAATTTTGCAAATTCAAGCATCCCTAGTGATACTGAACCTCCTGAAGTATCCACTAATATTGAGTTAACAATTAAGTTTGTAGAAGTTCCTACCAATGTTAATGTTCCACCTAAAATGGCTGCATAGCTTAATGGAATTAATACCTTAGAAGGACTGACGTCATATTTATCTGCTAATCGAATAGTAACAGGCATGAATATTGCTACAATTGCTGTATTATTTACAACTGCGGAAGCAATACCGATAAAGAATAAATAGGCAATCATTCCTAAAATTCTAGACTTATCAATTAACTTATTAATATTGATAATAACATATTCTAGGATATGAGATTTTTGTAGTGCAAAACTCATTACAAAAAGACATGCAATAGTAATCACAGCAGGATTAGAAAATCCCGAAAGACCTTCAGCCGGAGTAATCCCAACTGGACTGAATAGCCCGAGGACTAGCAACAACCCAAGAACTAGTAGAGCCGTTACATCTATTGGAAATAATTCTGTAATAAAAAGCACTAGTGCTGTCAGAATTATAACAACTAGGAATATAATTTCCATAAGTACCGTGGAAAGGACTCGAACCTTCACATCTTACGATACTGGTTCCTAAGACCAGCGCGTCTACCAATTCCGCCACCACGGCATATATTTTTAACAATATAAAAAGAATTAACTAAAAAAAGTGTTAATTATGATTCATTGCAAAATCAAGCTCTGAAATTAAATCATCTGCATGCTCAATACCAACAGAAAACCTTAATAAATTAGGCGTTATTCCTAAATTCATTTTTTCATCATCCGGTACAGAAGCATGAGTCATAGAATAGGGGCAAGATATTAAACTTTTAACTCCACCTAAACTTTCAGCTAACGTAATAATACTTAATTTTTTTGCAAAACTATCGAGATTTATTGATTGATCTAGCTCAAAAGAAATCATACTCCCATATACCGGATCACCATCTGGCGAAGAATGCTGCTTTGTTGCTAAATCAAATTGTTTGTGAGATTCTAGGCCTGGATAAATCACTCTTGTCACTTTAGAATTATTATCTAACCATCTAGCAATTTTATAAGCATTCTCAAACTGCTTTTCTACCCTAACAGAAAGTGTCTTTACTGATCTCAAAAGTAACCATGCATCAAATGGACTAGGGAGTGCGCCCCCAGTATTCTGAATTAAAGTTATTTTTTCAGATATTAGATCATTATTAATCATCAATGCTCCACTTAATACATCAGAATGTCCACTCATAAACTTTGTTGTACTATGCATTACAATATCCGCGCCTAGATCTAATGGTCTCTGTCCATAAGAACCCATAAAAGTATTATCAACACTAACTAAAACATTTTTTTGATGTGCCAAATTTGAAATTTTTTCAATATCAGCTAGCTCCAACAAAGGATTGCTTGGAGTTTCAAGATGAATTAATTTTGTATTATCTTTCATTGCATCAGAAACTGTCTCTAGGTTTGTTGTGTCAATAAATTCAAAATCTACATTATTATCATTCAGAACTTTGGTGACCAATCTGAAAACTCCTCCATACACATTGCGTGAGATTAAAACATGATCTCCCGGCTTAAATATCATAAAAATCGCAGTCATTGCCGCCATTCCAGAAGCAAATGCATAAGCATATTTAGCATTTTCTAACATAGCTAAATTCTCTTCTAAAGCAGCTAATGTCGGACTTCCAACTCTTGAATAAACATATTTTTCTGTACTAGCAAAAGAAGGTTGTCTAAAAGTAGATGTAAAATGAATTGGAGTAACAACAGCTCCAGTTTCATCAATTTTATTACCAACATGAATAGATTTTGTTGAAAAATGTAATTTATTTTTTTTATCAGACACGTGTATATCCTTTCAATAAGTAAGATTCTAATTTTTTGAATTTAATTTCTATTTCTTCTCCTGCTGGAGATAGTACTTTGATTTTATCATTTCTACCAATTTTTTCTTCTACATTACTCTCAGGGATATTTATTGGCTCTGATGGTGTATCAGGTGAAGCATCTGGATGAGTTAATTGAATGTTCTTCTGAAGAGGTGCTGTCTCTTGTGGGCGAACATTCTCACTAATCTGTGCATGATAAACACGTTGTACAATTGACGCTCGTAAGCTAGCCATTAAATCTTGAAAGAAATTATATGCCTCTGCTTTATATTCTATTAAAGGATTTTTTTGTCCAAACGCTCTTAGTCCAATCCCTTCTCTTAATTGATCCATCCCTAATAAATGATTACGCCATTTTTCATCAATAGTTCGTAACACAACAAATTTTTCAAGCTTACGGAGTAGTTCTTCCGGTATAATCTCTTCTTTTTTATTATAGTATTCTAATGCTTTACCTAAAATAGTATTCAGTATTTCTTCCTTATTACTTTTTCCTTCAAAATCAGACTGATTTATCTCAATCAATAAATGTGCATTGAGTTCTTGATTTAGTGCTGGCCAATCCCAGTCTTTTATATTTTTAATATCTAGCGGCTCAAATAAATCATAGATAAAATCATCAATAAATTCATTAATTGAAGATTTGATTGAGTCTGATAATAACGCCTTGTTTCTTAATTCATAAATAATTTCTCTTTGTTGATTTAAAACATCATCATATTCAAGAAGATGCTTACGCATACCAAAATTTCTTTCTTCAACTTTCTTTTGAGCGTTACTTACACCACGATTTAACATACCAGCACTTAATTCTTGATCTTCCTCCATTGCGAGTCTATCCATATAAGAAGCAAGCTTATCCATATTAAATAATCGCATCAAATCATCTTCTAATGAAATATAGAATTTTGATGAACCACTATCTCCTTGTCTACCAGATCGACCTCGCAACTGTAAATCAATACGTCTTGATTCATGTCGTGCAGTACCAATAATATGCAAACCACCTAACTCTTCTACGCCTGGACCTAATTTTATATCAGTTCCTCTTCCTGCCATATTAGTTGCAATAGTAATAGCATTTTTTAGTCCTGCTTGCGCTACAATTTCAGCCTCGCTCTGATGCTGCTTAGCATTTAAGACATTATGCGGTATTCCTTTTTGTTTTAACATCTTTGATAATAATTCTGAAACTTCTACTGAAATTGTTCCAATTAAAACTGGTTGTCCTTTTTTGAAGTAATCACTTACCTCATTTATAACGGCTTTATACTTAGCATGCATTGACTTATAAATCACATCATTAAAATCTTCTCTAATGATTGGACGGTGTGTCGGAATTACAGTAACACCAAGATTATAAATCTTTTCAAATTCTGCTGCTTCAGTGTCAGCGGTACCTGTCATTCCAGACAATTTATCGTACATTCTAAAATAATTTTGAATAGTAATTGAGGCCAATGTTTGAGTTTCTTTTTCAATTTTAACATTCTCTTTTGCTTCTAATGCCTGATGAAGCCCTCCGCTAAATCTTCGTCCCGGTAAAACTCTTCCAGTGAATTCGTCGACAATCAAGACTTGTCCATTTTGCACCACATACTCTACGTCTTTATCAAATAATGTATACGCTTTAAGTAATTGGTTTAGATAATGAATCTTACTACTTCTTTGAGAATGCAATTGATAAGCTTTCTCTTTATTTAATTTCTTTTGATCGTCAGATAGATCGCTTTCATCGATATCACTTAACATTTCTCCTAAATCAGGAATAGTAAACGCTTCCACATTATCTGGAGATAAAGCTATTCTACCTTTATCTGAAAGGTCTACACTATTTGATTGCTCATCGATAGCAAAATATAGATCTTCATCGAGCTCATGCAATTTCTTATCTGCAATATATTCCGATTCAACACTATTCATTAACTTTAAAGTTCCTTGCTCTTGGAATAATTCTTGCAATTTATTATCCTTAGGCAGACCTTTTTTTGCTTTCAATAAAAGCAGTCCAGCATCATAAAGCTGATTTTCTGATGGTGAATCTATTCTTAAAATTTTCTCTGCTTGATTTACTAGTTCAGATACTAATTCTCTCTGTTGTCTAACTAAAGATTTAACAGGCGCACTTAAATCTACATAAGATTGATTAATTTTAGTTTCTACGGGACCAGAAATAATCAAAGGAGTTCTGGCCTCATCTACTAAGACACTATCTACTTCATCTACTATAGCATAATGATGAGGTCTTTGTACTAAATATTCAGCATCAATTGTCATATTATCTCTTAAATAGTCAAATCCAAATTCATTGTTTGTTCCATAGGTTATATCACAATTATATGCTGCTTTTCTTTGGTCTGGATTCATTGAGTTCAAAATATGGCCAACAGACATACCTAACATTTCAAAAACTTTGCCCATCCATTCTGAATCTCGTTGTGCTAAATAATCATTAACAGTGACAACATGAACTCCTCTACCAGATAAAGCATTTAGATAAATAGGCATTGTTGCAACCAGAGTTTTTCCTTCTCCAGTTTTCATTTCAGATATCTTTCCCTGATGAAGCACAACTCCACCAACCAATTGTTCGTCATAAGGAATCATTTCCCATTGAATTTTTTGACCAACGGCTATCCACTCTTTTCCGCATAATAATCGAGAAGCATGTTTCACTAAAGCAAATGCTTCTACTAAAATATCATCAAGTATTTCTTTTTCAATTACTGTACGTATCTTTTGTATTTCTTTTCTATCGGTAACATCTTTTAATTGTTTATCCTCTCTAGTTTGAATTTTTTCTTGTACAACCTGCTGTAACTGGCGAGTTCTTTCTGTCAGATATGATTCATTCTTTCCTTCAAGTGAATCATATAGAGCATTGATTTGATCAACTAAAGGTTTAATCCTTTTAATCTCTCTACCAGATTTTGTACCAAATATTTTTGTTAGTAAACTCATATAAATTATAATGTTTTATAGACCGAGTCTAAAACTCCATTTACAAATGCAGTACTATCCTCCGAACTAAACTTTTTAGCATTCTCTATTGCAGAACTAATAGTTATCTTGTGTGATATATTATAGTCTTTCATAAATGACATTTCACATATCGACATTTGCATAATTAATCTATCAATAATATTGACTCTTTCAAGTGTCCAATTTTCTAATGAAGCTTCAATTTTTTTGTCTAATATGCTTTGATTTTTTATTGTGGATTTAAATAGTTCATCCACAAAATTTTTTGTCGGTTTATCAAACTGATATCTTTCATTGATATCATGCAAAACTTTTTTTTCATCTTCATTTGAAAGATGTTTTGCATATAAAGCCTGTAACACTGCTTCTCTTGCTTTCTTTCTATGTTGTTTTTCACGCATTAGTGATGCCATTTAGCAAATTCATTTATTCTTCTTTCTGCAAGTGAATTTGATGCCTCAAGTGTTGAAATATTATTTGCGATTGCATAATCAAATATTCTCATAAGAGTATAATATATACCTTCTACTTGATAGCGAGCTTTATCTTTGTTGTATCCTTGAAGCTCACTTGCAACATTCATTAATCCCCCAGCGTTAATCACATAATCTGGTGCATACATTATTTTCTTACTAAGTAATAATTCTGAATCTCTAGATTCTTTTTCTAATTGATTATTTGCAGCCCCTGCAATAACAGAACATTTCATTTTTTTAATTGTTTTCGGATTAATGACAGCTCCTAAAGCACAAGGTGAAAATATATCTAAATCTAGGCCAATCAATTCTTCATTTGAAACAGGAATTACACCAAATTCATCTACTACTGTATCTAATTTACTTTGATCAATATCATATCCATAAATAATGGCACCTTCTTTGTGAAGATGACGACATAAATAATATCCTACTTTTCCAAATCCTTGTATTCCAACTCTCAAATCTCTCATCGAAGTTATGCCTAACTTTTTCTTCAACGCAGCTTGCATACCGACAAATACACCATATGCAGTTAATATAGAAGGATCTCCACTTCCACCCATAGCTCTCTTAATTCCAGTAACATGATTAGTCTCCATTCTAATGAACTCCATATCATGCACTGACATCCCAACATCTTCTGCTGTAATATATTTTCCATTAAGACGTTCTACAAAATTTCCAAAAGATCTTAAGAGTACTTCTGATTTATCAGAATTAGGATCTCCAATAATTACTGCTTTTCCTCCCCCTAAATTTAAATTTGCTATTGAAGCTTTATATGTCATACCTCTAGAAAGTCTCAATACGTCAACTAATGCATCTTTCTCGCTTTTATAAGGATACATTCTACATCCTCCTAATGCAGGACCTAAAACTGTATTATGAATTGCTATGATTGCTTTCAATCCAGAGCTTGGATCGTTACAATAAACCACTTGCTCATGATTGGTTTCACTAATTCGTTCAAATACGCCTTTAACCATAATTTTCCTTTTATCCTTTCGATTTTGAATATGCATTAATAATATGTTTCACTAAATGATGCCTAGCAATATCATGTTCATTTAATTCTACAATTCCAATATCTTTTATATTTTTTAAAATATTTAAAACACTAACTAATCCTGAAGAAGATTTCTTTGGTAAATCAATTTGAGAGATATCTCCAGTAATAATTGCTCTAGAATCTACGCCTAGCCTAGTTAGAAACATTTTCATTTGAATAGTAGAAGAATTTTGAGCTTCATCTAAAATCATTACAGATCTATTAATTGTTCTTCCTCTCATATACGCTAATGGAATAATTTCTATGATACCTTTACTAAGAAACATTTTGATTTTACTTTTTGGTAATAATTCATGTAATGCATCATATAAAGGTGCGAGATATGGATCAATCTTATCTTTTAAATCTCCCGGAAGAAATCCCAAACTTTCTCCCGCTTCTACTGCAGGCCTACAGAATATAATCTTTTCAATTTCGTGCTTTTCTAATAAAGATAATGCATAAGCAACCGCTAAAAATGTTTTTCCTGTACCAGCAGGCCCTATAGATATAACAATATCATTCTTACATAAAGAGTCTAATAATTTTTTCTGTCCATCTGTTCTGGCATGTACTGGTCCTTTTTTACCATAGAAAATAACATTACTAATAGACTTTCTACGATCTAAAGTCTTCTGCATATTCATTGCTAATAATTGGTTGATATCTTTACTATTGAGGTTATTACCTTTTTTAATTGAATCAACCATATGACCTAATATAACCGAAAAATGATCTAAATCTTTTTTTAGTCCTTGGCAGAAAATACTATTGCCGCGAATATTAATATTTAATGGAAGAGATTTTTCAAGAAAAAGGATATTTTTATCACCAATACCATAAAGCTCTGTTAAATCAACCCCTTTTATTTCAAACTTTTTTTTCATTCTCTTTAATACCTATACCTAAATCATCTAATTGTTCATCTGATACAGTATTAGGAGAATCTTCCATGAGAGCGGAGGCTGAAGTAGTTTTTGGGAATGCAATTACATCTCTTATATTATTAACACCAGCTAATAACATAACCAGTCTATCTAACCCAAATGCAATACCGCCATGAGGAGGAGTTCCAAATTTTAGAGCATCAATGAAAAAACCGAATTTACTCTGAATATCTTCCTTAGTAAGATTCATTGTTTCAAAGATTTTCTGCTGTAGTTTTTGATCATGAATTCTAATAGATCCCCCTGCTACTTCATAACCATTAATTACAATATCATATCCTTTTGATATGGCTTTTCCAGGCTCTAAAATTGCAGTTTTAATATCTTGATCTTTTGGTGCTACAAAAGGATGATGGACAGAATCAAAGCGTTGGTTGTCTTCATCCCAATTAAATAATGGAAAATCTACAATCCAAACGGGCTTAAATACTGAATCATCATATAAGCTTAACATATCTGCCACTTTAACTCTTATCTTTCCTAATACTTTTAAAGATATTTTAGAGCTATCAGCAACCATAAAACATATCGAACCATTTTTTATATTACAATCTGATGCAATAGTAGATTGAAGATCTTTATTAAAAAATTTTGATATTCCACCTTCAAAAGCACTATCATTGTATTTCATCCATGCTAGTCCTTTAGCTCCAAGTGATTGAGCATAAGAATCCAATTCAGAAATAATCTTTCTAGAAAAGAATTCTGAATTATCGGCATTAATCATCTGAACGGATTCTGAGCTCTTAAATGCTTGGAAATCAGACTGATCAGAGAATTCTTTGAAATCTTGTATCTCAATTGAATATCTAAGATCAGGCTTATCAGTACCAAATCTTTTCATTGTCTCTTCATAAGATAAAGTAGGAAATGGAGTTTGTATCTTCACATTGTTCACCTTATCGAATACCGTTGCAATAAGTTTTTCTACCATATCTCTTACATGCTCTTCATCTACAAAACTCATCTCTAAATCAATTTGAGTAAATTCTGGTTGTCTGTCTGATCTTAAATCTTCATCTCTGAAACATTTTACAATCTGAAAATATCTATCTAAACCAGAAATCATGAATAGCTGCTTATACATCTGAGGAGATTGAGGTAGAGCATAAAATTTTCCATTGTGTAATCTACTTGGCACTAAATAATCTCTTGCACCTTCAGGTGTAGATTTAGTCAATACAGGAGTTTCAATTTCAATAAAATTTTGTTCATTTAAAAAATTTCTAACTACTTGAGTTGTTTTATGCCTAAGAATTAAATTATTTTGTAATTCAGAATTTCTTAATTCTAAATAACGATATTTTAGTCTATGCTCTTCAGTAGACGCTTCGCGATCATGAATAGACATCGGAAGGGGCGCAGATACATTCAAGATCTCTAGCTGCTCTGCAACGACTTCAATTTCTCCTGTTGTAATATTCTTATTTACTAAATCTGCTAATCTAGCTATAACAGTACCAGATACTGATATTACATCCTCATTCGATAAAGTCTTTCCTTTTTCTATTAGAGAATCTGTGTTTAAAATAATCTGTGTTTTCCCAAATCGATCTCTGATATCAATAAAAATAATCTTGCCATGTGTACGAGTAGAATTAACCCATCCAAACAATCGAACATTTTTATCAATATTTTTTTTGGTTAATTCACCACAATTGTGTGTTCTAGAATTCATATAGTATCAATGTAATAATTATTTTTCTAATTCTTGCGCATTTTCGACAAGTAGTAATACCTTATCTGGAATATCATCAGTAGAATCAGAATTAATATCAGCAATCCCAGCTGAACAAGAAAATTGCATCTCTTTTTCTTCTGTTTTTACTGAAATTATTCCTTCTTTTAAATTTAGGATAGAGTTAGTGTGATTTTTCATGATCCCAAAATAACCTTCTGTACCAGGGCATTTCACATAAGTCACATTATCAAAACTGAATGAATGTGTTGGGGTTACGATATCTAAGCTAAAAGCTTTTGTCACTTTTCAGCCTTTTTTATTACTTTTTTAGAGTCAGACTTTTTAACCTTTTCAATTGCTTCATCGATTGATCCTACATATGAAAAAGCATTTTCAGGAAGCTCATCTGCTTCTCCATTAAGTATTGCTTCAAACCCTGCAATAGAATCTTCTAGTTTTACATAACGACCTTCTAAGCCTGTAAATTGTTCTGCTACAAAGAAAGGTTGAGACATAAATTTTTGCATTTTTCTTGCTCTAGATACAACCAATTTATCCTCGTCAGATAATTCATCCATACCAAGAATAGCAATAATATCTTGTAAATCTTTATACTGTTGCAAAGTTGTTTGCACAGATCGCGCCACATTATAATGTCTATCTCCAACAACTCTTGGATCTAAAATTCTAGATGTTGATGTAAGCGGATCAATAGCAGGATAAATTCCTAATTCAGCAATTTTTCTTTCTAATACTGAAGTAGCATCTAAGTGTGCAAATGCTGTTGCAGGTGCTGGATCAGTTAAGTCATCCGCTGGCACATAAATTGCTTGCACAGATGTAATGGATCCTTTCTTGGTAGATGTAATTCTTTCTTGTAAATCTCCCATTTCTGTTGATAATGTAGGTTGATATCCCACCGCTGAAGGCATTCTTCCTAATAATGCTGATACTTCTGAACCGGCTTGAGTGAACCTAAAAATGTTATCTACAAATAGTAGTACATCTTTACCTTCCTCATCGCGAAAATGCTCAGCCATTGTTAATGCGCTTAATCCAACTCTTAAACGTGCACCTGGAGGTTCATTCATTTGCCCAAAAACAAGTGCTGTTTTATCAATAACACCTGATTCTGTCATTTCAGCATAAAGATCATTTCCTTCTCTAGTTCTTTCTCCTACTCCAGCAAAAACAGAGAATCCACCATGTTCGGTTGCAATATTTCTAATAAGCTCTTGAATTAAAACTGTTTTTCCAACTCCAGCTCCTCCGAATAGACCTGTTTTTCCACCCCTAGTATAAGGCTCCATTAAATCAACAACTTTAATACCGGTTTCAAACATCTCAGATGTCGTTGTTAAATCTTCTTGTAATGGAGCAGATCTATGAATTGGTGATGTTTTTGTATTACCAACCTCTCCTTTTTGATCAATTGGTTTTCCAAGAACATCAAACATTCTTCCTAATGTCTTCTCTCCTACAGGAACAGAAATTGGCTGACCCATATCGGAAACTGTTGTACCTCTTACAAGACCATCTGTAGAATCCATAGCAATAGTTCTAACAACACCTTGACCTAAATGCTGAGCAGTTTCTAATACTAGGTCTGACCCATTTTCTCTTTTGATACTTAAAGCATTCAAAATCTTTGGTAAATGCCCTTCAGTGAATTTTACATCAACCACTGCACCAGTTATTTGTAATATTTTACCATCATTATTCATTGTATGTCCCCTTAATCGACTAGCGCTTCTGCCCCACTAACAATTTCTAGCATTTCTGTAGTAATTGCTGCTTGACGCGCTTTGTTAAATTCTAGTTTTAATTCTTTAATGATTTCTTTTGCATTTTCTGTAGCATTATCCATTGCGATCATTCTAGCAGCTTCTTCACTACTATAAGACTCTAACATCTGTTGCCACATTTGTACTTTTAGATGTTTTGGTAATAATGATTCTACAATTCTTTCTTGATTTGGCTCATAATCATAATTATAATTTTTTACATTATAATCTTCAGTAAAATCAATTGGCAATACTTTTTCCATCATCAAATCTTGCGATGCTAATGTTCTAAATCGATTATAAATCACATGAACTTCATCTACTGCAGAACTATTAAATGCTGTAATAAATGTTTCAGAAATATCAGATGCTTTATCAAATGTCATGTCCTTCCAAAAGTCATAGAAAGATTGTACAACATTGTAATCTCTTTTACTAAAATACTCTGAAGCTTTTTTACCCAAGCAAAATAATTGTACTTTATCTTTGCCAAATTTTTCGATTTCTTTTTCAGCTAATCGAATTACACTAGAATTAAAAGACCCTGCAAAACCTCTATCACTAGTAATAATGATTATAGCTTTATTTTTGATATCTCTTTTAGCAATCAATGAAACGTTATTGCTAGCAACTTGTGGTAAAATTCTACATATCAAGTCTTGTGTATTTCTTGAGTATGGTCTTGAAATTTCCATTTTTTCTTGCGCTTTTTTCACTTTAGCTGCAGCAACCATTTTCATAGCTTTTGTAACCTGTTGAATACTACTAACAGATTTTATACGTTCTTGAAGATTCTTAAGATTAGCCATATTAGAAGCTCTTTTTAAATTCCTCGATTGTCTTATTCATCTTATCGGCTAAGTCATCTCCAATATTCCCTGTATCATCAATTTCTTTTATACATTCTGGAGCCTTAGATGCAAAATGCTCTAACAAGCCAACTTCAAATTCTTTTACAGATTCAAGCTCAATATCATCAAGATATCCCTGACTAGCTGCATAAATAATTATTACTTGATTCGCTGTAGACATTGGTACATATTGATTCTGCTTCAATATTTCTACCATACGACGTCCTCTAGTAATTTGTGCTGCTGTCGCTTCATCTAAATCAGAAGCAAATTTTGCGAATGCTTCTAATTCTCTAAACTGTGCTAGGTCTAATCTTAATTTACCAGCAATCTTTTTCATTGCTTTAATTTGTGCATTTCCCCCAACTCTAGATACAGACAATCCTACATCTACTGCAGGTCTAACTCCACCATTAAATAGATTAGTATCTAAATATATCTGTCCATCAGTAATAGAAATTACATTGGTTGGGATGTATGCTGATACATCTCCTTCTTGAGTTTCAATAACTGGCAATGCAGTTAATGAACCTGAACCTAAATCTTCAGATAATTTTGAAGATCTCTCTAATAATCTGCTATGCAAATAGAATACATCTCCGGGAAAAGCTTCTCTACCTGGAGGGCGTCTTAAGACTAATGACATTTGTCTGTAAGCTGTTGCTTGCTTAGATAAGTCGTCATAAACAATTAAACCATGCATACCATTATCTCTATAATATTCTCCTATTGCACATCCAGAATACGGTGCTATATATTGTAGAGGAGCAGGATCAGATGCATTTGCAACTACTACTGTAGTATATTCCATTGCACCATTTGCCTCAAGTTCACCAACCAGTTTTGCAACTGTAGATGCTTTCTGACCAATCGCAACATAAACACAATACACTGGACTATCACCATTATGAGTAGATTTTTGATTAATAATGGTATCTGTAGCAATAGCAGATTTTCCTGTTTGTCTATCTCCAATAATTAATTCTCTTTGACCTCTACCAATTGGAATCATACTATCGATTGATTTTAGACCTGTTTGCAAAGGTTCTTTTACTGGAAATCTTTGCATAACTCCCAATGCTTTTCTTTCGATTGGTAAAGTATGTTTTGAATTAATTGGACCTTTACCATCTATAGGCACTCCTAAAGGACTTACTACTCGACCTAATAGTTCTTTTCCTACAGGAACCTCTACTACTTTCCCAGTTCTTTTTACAGTGTCGCCTTCTTTTACTAAACTACTATCTCCAAACAGTACAACACCGACATTTTCTTCTTCTAGATTTAATGCCATACCAAATACATTATTTGGAAATTCTACAAGCTCAGAACTCATCACATTACCTAAGCCACTAGTTCTAGCAACTCCATCCCCAATCTCTAAAACTTCACCAACTTCATTAACATCAACATTATTGTCGATATTCTTTATTTGGTCACGTAATAAATTGCCAATTTGATTAATTTTAATATCCATTTATACCCCTATTAATTTTGATTTTGCGTTTTCTAATTTAGTTTTCAAGCTACTGTCAAATAGCATGTCATCAATTTTAATTTTTAATCCCCCGATTAATTCTTTATTAACAGAAAAATTAACATCAATTTGTTTATTAGTAATATTACTCAATTCTTTTGCTAGATTATCTTGATCACTATTATCCATAGTAAATGGTGATGTGACTTCAACATATGCAATATTGAGTTTTTTCTTGGCTAATGTGACAAAATTCTTATTTACCTCTACTAATAAATTTATATCATCATGCTCAATCATTACCAATAAGATATCTAATAAATTTTTATTAAAAGCTTCGTTAAAAGCTTTCTTAAAAATATCCATTTTTTGGCTTGAATCGATTAATTTAGATTTTAAAAATGTATTAATAGTTAGATCCTTTTTAGATAAAACAATTAAGTCTTCTAGCGTTCTTTTGATACTTTGAAAATTTTCAAAAGTATCAGCGGAAGAACATAACGACTCAGAATATATTTTTATCTTTTTATGATTTTGCTTCATCTGTTTTCACTGCTTTAAGTGATGATTGTATAAATTTATTATTATCATCATCTTTAACATTTCTTTGCAATACCTGTGACGCTAAATCAAGACTAAGTTCAACAACTTCTTCTTTTATTTCTTTAATTGCTCTCTTTTTCTCAAGATCAATCTTAGATTTGGCTTCAACAAGAAATTCATTAGATTTTTCCTGTGCTTTGTTGAGGATATTATTGGCTGATTGCTCAGCTTTTTGCTTACTATCACCAACAATAGTTTTTCCTTGTTTTTTCGCTTTGTCTAGTATTTTTTCTGATTCATCTTTTATTTTCTCAAGATCAGCTTTGGCACTTTCTGCCATTGCTAGAGAATTAGAGATATCTTTTTCTCTCTCATCAAGAAAATCAAGCAAAGGCTTCCATGCATATCGTTTTAAGATAAGCAGAACTATTGAAAAAACTACTAGCGCCCATATAAACAAGCCTGGATCCACTTGAAATAATGCATTATCCATATTTTTCCTTCTTTATTTTTATTTACTATACAATAAATAGAGACAATAGACCTAATAGAATAGCTGCTCCCTCTACTAAGATAGCTAAAATAAAGGTTTGTCCTCTTATTTCTGATGCTGCTTCTGGTTGTCTTGCAATCGCTTGCGCTACTCCCATACCAATTAAACCGATACCAATTCCGGCACCAATCGCTGCTAAACCTGCTCCCATTTCATACTCCTTTTTTTTATTATTTAATGATTAACATTTACAGCCATTCCTATAAAAACAGCTGTTAATAAAGCAAATACATACGCCTGTAAAGATGCTATTATAATTTCTAAAAATATTATAGCTACAGATAATGAAACTGAAAATATACTAGCTCCTAATCCTGCAGCAAAACCATATTCTTCAGCAATTCCTATAACAAGCATAGTAAAAATTATTAGCGCTAAATGGCCTCCCATCATATTACCTGCTAACCTTAAGGTTAGCGAAAGAGGTCTAATTAACATTCCTAAAATTTCAATTGGAACAACAATAAAATACAAAGGTAATGCCAATCCTGGTGGCGCTAAATTTTTCCAATGTTCAATAAAACCATATTTTTTCATTCCTGCTATAGTAAAAGCAAAAAATGTAACCATTGCTAAAGCAAAATTAACATTAATATTTGCTGTAACTGTATTTCCTCCATGAACGAATTCTTTTAAAAAAGTATCTCCACCAAATACATAATTTATAAGTCCTAATAAATCAAACAACGGAATTAGTCCCAAAAAATTACCTACGAATATAAAAAAGAACAAAGTATAGATAAGAGGCGCCCACTCTCTATAATATTTTTCACCAATAAAACTTTTTAAAACGTTATCTCTGATATAAACTACAATCATCTCAATAAAATTCATTGTTTTTCCTGGAATTTTTGTCTTACTTGATATATATCTTTGAACCAAAAATACTATTGAAGGAACTGTAATAAATGCTATTAACAATAGTAGAAAAACGTGCTTAGTAATAGAAAGATCAATTCCAAAAAACTCAAAATGCATATCAAATAGAGGATGATTTAGCTGAGAATTTGCAACATGGCTTATAGCTGTATCAACAGGATCATGACTAACGGTATCATTTTTATCAATAAACATTGACAAAAGATAATAAGAAAAATGCAATGAGAAAATAGCAAAAATATCTAATTCTTAATTATTATTCATTACATGCTTGTATGATTGGATAGAAGCATGAATAACTCCACCAATAATAGAAAATAGCGACACATCTCCAATAATGAAATATCCACATACAATCCAAGCAATAATAATTCCAAAAAACTCAAAATATATGGAGTAACTTTCGGACATAATTGAGCTTAATGATCTTTTAGATGTTTTCATCTATAAATCAAAATCATCTTCAATGATTTCGCAGCGTCCAGAGAATTGGGCACCATCCTGTATTGTTAATACTTTATAGTTTAAATCTCCAACTAGCTCACATTTTCCTAATAACTCAGCAGAACCATTAATAAAAACATCTCCTTGAATGTAGCCATTGATTTGAATTGTTGAAGCCTTAACATCTCCAAAGATTTTTCCTTTTTTTGCTAATTGAATTGCTCCATCTGTCGAGACTGATCCTCTTATTTCTCCATAGATGGTAATATTACCACTTAAAATCATATCACCGTCGATTTGCACATCTTCGGCTATAATTGTCTGACTATTAATTGATTTATTATTCATTAGATTCCTGTTCAAATTTATCAGATTTTTTTGAGAAACCAGGGAAAAAAATTAATGGATCCACTGGCAACCCATCTTTCCATATCTCAAAATGTAAATGAGGGCCTGTAGAAACTCCTGTATTTCCAACTTTTGCAATGAGCATTCCTCGATCTATCTTTTCATTTTTTTGCACAAAATTTTCTTCATTATGATAATAATGAGAGTAGTATCCATTCTGATGATCAATTACCACTCCGTTCCCAAGCTCTTTAGAGTAATCGCTATAAATTACTACTCCATTAGCAATTGCAACAATAGGAGTAGATTGATCATTTACAATATCTATTCCGAAATGCAAAGTATCTAAATTAAACTCATTGCTGATAATTCCATCGGTGGGTTGAATATCTGGAATATTATCTGTCACCATAAATCTAATATTATTGTCTGCTAAGGTACTTTGGTTATCTGAGCCAATAATATTTTCGATATAAGATTTCATTAAACCTATATCATCTAAAGTTTCACTTATGTTATCTATAATCTCTTTTTGCTGCTCAATCTCTTTATTGATAGCAGTAATCTTAAAATACTCTCTTACGATAGGTACAGAAAGAAGTATTAATAATAAAGACGCAATAAAAGAAAAGGCAATTAAAGATACTCCTGCTATAAGAGTAGGTCGGTTGAATTCAGATTGCCATGTTTTATCATTGAAAGGGGAAATAAATAATATCTTATATTTTTTAAATTTCATTAATGCCTTTATTTCTTAAATCAACATACTATTCAAAATCTGACTTTATACTTTTAAGCTTATCAATCACACGATCCCAAGTTTTTGAATCAAAATGGATTTTTACAAATCCTTTTTTTGTTTTTTTATTATTATTGATAGTTACTTTGGTTCCAATAATTCTTGCGATTTTACTCTCAATTTGATTTATCTGTTGATTCCATTTTGTATTATTTGAAGCTGCTGCTTCTACTTTTCTTACAGACATTTTTTCTTTTAATAGCCGCCTCCAAAGAAGAATCATACCTTGCGTGGTCTTTTTTTGTAATATTGCTCTTGCTTGACCTGCATTAATTTCATTCTTTAAAATGCTGCCTTGAATTTCTGTAGGTAAATTTAATAGCCTTAATGAATTAGAAACTGCTGGACGTGATTTACCGACTGTTTTTGCAATCTCAGTAATAGAACTATCTAGATTATCTTTCAGATACTTATATGCTTTTGCTTGCTCTATTGCATTTAAGTCTTCTCTTTGTATATTTTCAATTAATGCCATATACATTATATCTTTATTGGAATTTGTATCTATTATATATGCTAATATTCTTTTTCTTTTTAATAATTGATGGGCTCTCAGTCTTCTTTCTCCTGCAACAATAATATATTTATTATTTGACTCTTTAACTGTTATAGGACTTATTAAACCTTTTTCATCGATCGACTGAGCTAATTGTTTTAATGATTTTTCATCAAAAACTTTCCTAGGCTGATTTGGATTAGGAGTAATTCTACTTATCAATATATTGTTCTGCGCTACATTGTCAGAAGATTTATTTGGTGTAAGCAATGCACCAATTCCTTGTCCTATTTGATTATTTTTTTTCATTTAAAATTTCCAATGCTAATTCCATATAGTTTTTTGCTCCAGAACAATCAATATCATACATAATAGCTGGCTTTCCATCGTCTGGAGCCTCAGCCAATCTAATATTTCTGCTAATTTTTGTCTTAAGCAACTTATTTTTAAAATTTGCTTTCAATATGGCTTCTACTTTTTTTGCTAAACGCAATCTCTTTGTATGCATAGTGATAAGTATTCCAAGTATCTTTAAATCCTTATTGATATTATCTTGAACTAATCTAATAGTTTCTTGTAAGTTTTTTAAACCTTCTAGGGCAAAAAATTCACTTTGAATAGGAATAAGAATATTATTCGATGCTACTAGAACATTTAATGTCAATAATCCCAACGATGGAGGACAATCTATTAAAATAAAGTCATAATCTTTTTTCACTTTATTAATCAACCGTAATAATTGTTTCTCCCTGTTCTGAACTCCAACTAATTCTACTTCACATCCCACTAAGTTATTATCTGATCTAATAAAGTCTAGGTACTCTAAATTTGTGCTGGAAATAACATTTCTCATTGTTTGATTACCACTTAACGCATCGTAAATAGAATGACTACTATCAATTCCAAAGTCTGATAATCCAGTTGTTGCATTTGCTTGAGGATCAAAATCAATTAACAAAGTTTTCTTTTCTAAGATAGCTAAGCTGGCAGCTAAATTAATAGCTGTGGTAGTTTTACCAACACCACCCTTTTGATTAATAATTGCGATCGTTTTTTTCATTTGAGCGAAAAAATTTAATTGGTATTCACTCTTAATACAAAGTTTTTAAAAAATCATCACAATTGAGTTAATTTACAATGTGGATAATGCAATTTTAATTACGGGATTCAATGGTGAGATAGGAAGGCAAACACTCTTATCTTTATCTAAAAAAGAAATTCCTATCATTGCTTTAGATATTAATGAGTCTGATATAAAATATAATAATGTTATATATATCAAAGACAGTATTCTTAATCAAAATGTTATAACCTCTATCTTTAACAATTATAATATTATCGAAGTATATCATTTTGCTGCGTTGTTAAGTCAATCTGCCAATAATGATCCGGAATTAGCTCATAAAGTAAATGAAGAGGGATCAAAATTAATAATCAACTTCGCTATGAGTCATGGCATAAAAAATGAATCATTTGTCAAAATCTTTTTTCCTAGTTCAATTGCAGTATATGGACCAAGAAAATTAAAAAATGCAAAAGAACCAGATATCATAAAACCTCAAACAATATATGGGTGTAATAAGCTCGCTATAGAACAATTTGGTACTCAAAGACACGAAGAAAGTATTGAACTGGGATTTGGCATTGATTTTAGATGTTTGCGATTTCCTGGAATTATTAGTCCATATACTATACCATTTGGAGGTACAACCGATTTTGCTCCACAAATGCTACATGCAGCATACAATAATGAAAGATATACCTGTAAAGTAGATTCAACAACAACACTTCCTTTTCTAGGGATTAAGAATGCAGTTGAGGCTATTGTACAAATTATGTCTATTCAAAATATTGACTCAAAACTCAGAACATTTAATGTGCAAGAAATGAACTTGAACCCCAAAGAAATTATTGCAGAACTACAAAAGGAATTTCCAAAATTTATTGTAGATTATGATATAGATTCTAAATTCCAATCTATTGCAGATACGTGGCCTGAAAACTTAAATTGTGATGAAGCTACAAAAAAATGGAATTTTGTAAATAATCAAAATAAAAATATAATTTTTGAAGAATATCTAATACCAGAAATCAAGAAACATTATGGCAAACATTAAAAATATTTTAGGAAATCAACTTGAAAAAATTAAGCAAGATGGTACGTTTAAGAACGAGCGTATAATTCAAACCCCGCAAGAAACAGAAATAGACGTACTTGGAAAAACAGTGATTAATTTTTGTGCCAATAATTATTTAGGACTATCTAATAATATTGATATAAAAAAAGCAGCTATTCAAGCAATTGATGAATGGGGATTTGGACTAAGCTCTGTTAGATTTATTTGCGGTACTCAAACAATCCATAAAGAGTTAGAGAATAGGGTAAGTGAATTTCATGGAAAAGAAGATACTATCCTCTACTCTTCGTGCTTTGATGCTAATGGAGGATTATTTGAAACTATTTTATCGAAAGAAGATGCTGTATTCTCTGATGAATTAAATCATGCATCTATCATAGATGGCATAAGGCTATGTAAGGCGGAAAAAAATCGATATAGACACGCAGATATGGATCACTTAGAGAAGCTACTGAAAAATTCTAATGCTAGATTAAAATTAATTGCAACAGATGGTGTATTTAGTATGGATGGAGTTGTAGCTCCATTAAAAGATATTGTTGTATTAGCAAAGAAATATGATGCTATGATAATGGTTGATGACTGCCACGCAACAGGCTTCTTAGGAAATGAAGGTAAAGGTAGTGCAGATTATCATAATGTCTTAAATGATATTGATATTGTTACATCAACATTTGGAAAAGCATTAGGTGGAGCTTCTGGAGGATTTGTATGTGCTTCAAAAGAAATTATTGAAACTCTAAGACAAAAATCTAGACCTTATTTATTTTCAAATAGCCTTGCTCCTCCTTTAGTCGCAGCATGTATTAAAGTATTTGATATTATTCAAAATGATTATAGTTATAAAAAAAGATTAGAAAAAAATACACTGTATTTTCGAGAAAAGATTAAAGAGCATGGTTTTGATATAAAAGGATTCGATCATCCTATTGTGCCTATTATGATTTATGATGAAAAGAAGGCTATTAAAATGTCTGAAGAGTTATTGAAAAAAAATATATATGTGATAGCATTCTCATCTCCAGTGGTAGCCAGAGGTGAAGCAAGAATTAGGGTTCAGATTTCTGCAGATCATACTCAAGAACAACTTGACTATGCATTGCATGCTTTTCATGGTGTTGGAACAGAGTTAAATATAATTTAAAAAAATAGTGAAAAAGTATTTGAAAGTATTAAATTCTTTTCACTTTAAAGTAAATAAGCTATGAACAATACATTAAGAACACGATTACTATCAATTCTATTTATTTTTGGGTTGGGGATTTATGCCCTTTTACCATCGATTAGATATCAATTGTTAAGTGATGACGCAAAAAATAACTTATCAAAAGATGAGTTAGCATACTTTGAATCAAAAAATATCAAACAAGGTCTTGATTTAAAAGGTGGTATATATATTGTTCTCGAAGTAGACCTCCCTCAGCTTGTTAATACTCTCGCTAAAAATAAAGA
>JAAZXT010000048.1 GCA_014240005.1 Fidelibacterota bacterium
AGAAAATAAATCAATTTGATTTTTATTTGATGCTTTGTCTACCTGCTGTCCATAACTAATAGCGCTATCTACGGATTCAAACAATTGTGCTCTATTAGGAGAAACAGAATCAAAAGCCCCCGCCAATATAAGACTCTCTAATACTTTTTTATTCACTAAACGCTGATCTACTTTTGTTACAAAATCAAAAATAGATGTGAAATCTCCTTGCTCTTTTCTAGTCCTTATGCATTGCTCCAATGCCTTAATCCCTACATTTTTAATAGCGTTTAATCCAAAAGATATTTCTTTATCATTTAATGGAATGAAATTGATATCAGATTTATTGATATCTGGTGCATTGACTTTAATATTTAGTTTTCGACATTCATTTATTAATACTACAACTCTATTAGTGTTAGTCATCTCACTAGTTAAATTTGCAGACATGAATTCTGCTGTATAATGTGTTTTAAGCCAACCCGTTTGATATGCAATATAAGAATATGCCACAGAATGGCTTTTATTAAATCCATACTGTGCAAACTTATCAATTAATTCAAAAATTTGTTTTGCTTTTACTTTTGTTAATCCATTTTTGACAGCTCCTTCAACAAATTTTTCTGCCATTTTGTCCATTAAAGAACGAATCTTTTTACCAATCGCTCTTCTCATTTCATCCGCTTCTGAAAGCGTAAAACCGGCGATAATATTAGCAATTTGCATAACTTGCTCTTGATACACTATGATTCCATGCGTCTCTTTTAATGCTTCTTCAAGTAGGGGATGAACATACTCTACTTTTTCTTCGCCGTGCGATCTTTTAATATAACGATCAATATTTTGCATCGGACCAGGCCTATAAAGTGCATTCATGGCAATTAATCCTTCAATTCCTGTTGGCTTTAATTTTTTAAGAAAGTCTCGCATACCCGAAGATTCAAATTGAAACACTCCAACTGTTAATCCTTTTGCAAAAAGATCATACACTTTAGGATCATCCATAGGTACAGTATTAATATCAATATCTTTATTTAATCTTTCTTTAATTAATTCTACGGCTTTATCAATAACTGTCAAATTTCTTAAACCAAGAAAATCCATTTTTAAAAGCCCTACAGACTCTAATTCCTTCATGTCGTATTGTGTGGTAATATCTCCTTGGGAAGATTTATATAAAGGTACAAAATCTGTTAAATTACCTGGTGCTACCACCACTCCAGCAGCATGAATTGATGCATGTCTAGTCATTCCCTCTAATACCTTAGCATTATCTAATAAATCTTTATGGGAAGTCTGTGATGCGGTGCGTAATTCTGAACTTTTTTTAAGTGCCTTATCTAATGTAATATTTGGACCTTCTGGAATCATCTTTGCAATCTTATCTACATCAGAATAAGGATAGCTCATCACACGACCTACATCTCTAATTACTCCTCGCGCATTCATTTTACCAAATGTAATGATTTGTGTTACAGATTTATCACCATATATACTTTTAATATAGTCAATAACCTGACCTCTACGTTCAACGCAAAAATCAATATCAATGTCTGGCAAACTAATTCTATCCGGATTTAGAAACCGTTCAAAAATTAAATTATGTTTTAAGGGATCAATATTGGTGATATCTAGGCAGTATGAAACAAGACTTCCAGGAGCAGAACCTCTACCTGGACCTACTGGGATTTTGTTTTTCTTAGCATATTGAACGAAGTCTGCTGTAATTAAGAAGTAACTTGCAAATCCCATTTTTTTAATCACAGACAGTTCATAGTTTAATCTTGTTTCAATTTCTTCTGTGCGATCATCAAATTTTTGTTTCATACCTTCTTTACACAATAACTTTAAGTAATCATCCACATCTTTTAAATCAGACCCTTTAGGAATTTGATACCAGGGCAGATGGTAATCATCCATTGGTATATCTAAATCAATACTGTCTGTAATGGCGCGTGTATTTTCTAAGGCTTCTGGGAATTCTTTAAACAAGGAAAACATTTCATCTTGTGATTTAAAATAAAATTCATTCCCATGATATTTTAATCTTTTGGTATCACTCAACTGTTTGCCTGTTCCAATACATATATGTACGTCATGTGCAACGTGATGTTCTTTTCTAGCATAGTGCGCATCATTTGTTGCAATAGTTGGTAGTCCCATATCTTTAGCCAACTTTGAGGCTAATTGTATGTTTTGTATTTCTTCTGGAATGCCATGATTTTGTAATTCAATATAATATCGCCCCGGAAAGATACTTGAATACTCTTCTGCAACAGCTTTTCCTCTATCATAACCGCTGTATAAAAGCGCTTCTGGTAAACTTCCTTTTAAACAAGCTGACATACATATAATGCCTTCATTATATTTTTTTAAAATCTCTAAATCTACTCTGGGTTTGTAATAAAATCCTTCCAGATAGCCGTGGGTTACAATCTTCATTAAGTTTTGATAGCCTTTTAAATTTTGTGCAATTAATACTAGGTGATTATAGTTGCCCATCCCGCCAGATTTATCTTTTGTTAAGCTACTACCTTTAGCAACATAAACTTCACATCCAATAATAGGCTTAATATTATTCTTTTTTGCCTGTTTATAAAATGAGATGGCACCAAATAAGTTTCCATGTTCAGTAAGCGCCACAGAATCCATGCTTAAGTCATCCATAGTTTCTAATATAGAATTAATGTTCTGTGCACCATCTAATAAACTATGGTCTGAATGGTTATGTAGGTGTATAAATTCGCTTTTCATTACTTTTTAAAAAATACCTTAATTACTCTGTAATTTCCTTCTAAATCTTTAAAAAATATACTCTCAATATTGCTATTATTATGAATCATATCAATGATTTGATTTGTTATTATAGATTTAGGTATCTCAAAATACATAGAACCATTACTTTTTAACAATTCAGATATATTATCAATAAAATGCTTATAAAATTTTAATCCATCCCCCTCATCAGATAAAGCTTCTAATGGGTCATGATTTTTAACTGTATTATCCAAATTTGGAATCTCGCTAATCCCAAGATAGGGGGGATTGCTTACAATAATATCAAATTTTTTAGGTTTCATATCAAAAATATTCTGCTTTATGATGTCTATATTAGTCACTTTGAGTTGCTTTGCATTTTTAGTAGCAATATTAATCGCTTTATTTGAAATATCGATTCCCGTTACATCAAAATTTTTATATAAGCTAGCAAGAGTGATTCCTATGCACCCACTACCACATCCTATGTCTAATACGGTTTTTTCTGACAAGCTGTCGAAATCATTTTGAATACAATCAATAATTAATTCTGTTTCTGGTCTTGGTATAAAAATACCAGGGGGGGTAGAAAAACTCTCTTCATAAAAATGAGTTTTACCAATAATATGTTGCACCGGCATATCTTCTAACAACATTGAAAAGGCTTGTTCTAGGCTTTTTAATTGATCGTTAGGTATAAAATGATTTCTAATATATAATTCAGTTTTTGATATACCCAAGACAGCGTCAATAATCATTTCTGATTTTTGCTTATATTCATCTATCTTATTTCTTTTAAGGTCCACTAATTGCTTATTAAAAAAATCAATCAATAGATAATTTGAATGCATATTAGTTAATCTTAGAATTATCCTCTGCGAGCTTTAATTGCTCTATAATATGATCTAAATCACCTTCAAGGGTGACTTGTAATTTATGGGTGGTGTAATTTATTCTATGGTCGGTAATACGTCCTTGTGGGAAATTATATGTTCTAATTTTTGCTGAACGATCACCCGTGGATACTAAACTCTTACGCATTTCATCTCTATCTTTATTAAGCTTTTCTTGTTCCAGCGCAAATAATCTCGCTCTCAACACCTTTAATGCTGAAGCTTTATTCTTATGCTGTGAACTTTCATCCTGGCAGGTTACCACTAATCCTGTAGGAATGTGTGTCAGCCTAATAGCAGATTCAGTTTTATTAACATGTTGACCTCCAGCTCCACTTGCGCGGTAAGTATCAATCTTAATGTCGGTAGTTTCGTTAATATCTACCTCTGCTTGTTCTGCTTCTGGCAACACTGCTACTGTAGCTGCTGATGTGTGTACGCGCCCTCCAGACTCTGTCTTAGGGATTCTTTGCACGCGATGTACCCCTCCCTCATATTTATAAATACCATAGGCTTTGTGGCCTTCAGCGCTAAAAATAACAGATTTTAGTCCTCCTACACCTGTTTCATGAATATCCATAATATTAATAGAGAGGTTATTTTTTTCCGCATACCTTGAATACATTCTAAATAAATCGGCTGCAAATAATGCAGCTTCATCTCCTCCCGTACCTGCTCTTATTTCAATAATAGCGCTTTTATTATCATTCGGGTCATCTGTAATCAGTATTTTAATTAAAGCTCTCTCAATACTGTTGAGCTTCTTATCTAGAGCAATTTTTTCTTCCTTAATTAACTCTGCATAATCTTCTTCGCTCCCCAAAACATCTAATTCTTTATTTTCATTGGTAAGTGTCACAAATTGAAGACTTAAATCATATACTTCTTGAATCGCACTTTTTTGCTTTGAAAGAGTAGCTAATTTCTCTTGATCTAAAACATTGGAAGGATCCATGATTTCTTCCATAATATTGTCATATTCTACAATAGTACTGTTTGCTTTAGATAAGATGTCCATAGATTAAAAATTTATTAATAAAAAAGGTTTAAGAGGCTTTTTTATTGTACTTACGGTTGAATTTTTCAATTCTTCCAGCAGTATCTACTAATGTACGTTGCCCTGTATAATAAGGATGTGACTGATCAGAAATATCTAATTTAAACAATGGATATTCTTTGCCGTCTTCCCATTTAACAGTTTTATCTGTTTTGACAGTAGATCGCGTCAAGAAAGAATAGTTACATGAACTATCTTCGAAGACGACGAACCTATATTCTTCTGAGTGTGTATCTTTTTTCATTTTAATTCTTTTAAACTTTCTTCTATTCTTTTAATTCCATTTTTGATGATTTCACTACTTGTTGCAAAAGATAACCTTAAATAACCCTCTGCTCCAAAACCATCCCCTGCAACTGTTACTACTCTTGCAGTGTCGAGAATATAATCAGAAAGGTCGAAAGTGTCGCGTAAAATTTTACCATCTTTTGTTGCCTTATTAAGGTGAGATGAGAAGTCAGGAAACATATAAAATGCTCCTCCGGGCATATCACATGTTACGCCATCTAAACTGTTTAGAGCATCAAACATAACCTGGCGTCTTTCTTGAAATTTATTTTTCATATCTAATATAGGTTGTTGATTGCCTAAAAGAGCAGCAACAGATGCTTTTTGACCAATTGCATTGGGGCAAGATGTTGTTTGTCCTTGAATTTTAGACATTGCCTTTACAATAATTTCATTTGCAATAGCATAACCAATACGCCATCCGGTCATAGCATATGTTTTTGACATGCTTCTGATAGTTAGTACTTCAGCACCAACATCATTTAAGGTGTCGATAGCGGTAAATTTTCTATCATAAACTAGCTCTTCGTATGTTTCATCAGAAATCACAATCCAATTATTGGCTTTACTAATCTCTAACAGCTTTATAATTGCCTCGTCGGACCAAACACCGCCCGTAGGATTGCTAGGAGAATTAATAATGACACCCTTAATGGAAAGATCAATTGTTTTAAAGTCATATTCATCTACTATTTTTTTGTGTAAATCATCAAAATCGGGTTCAAATTGTTTAGATGCAACAGTATCTACCAATAAAGGTTCTGCGCCAGATAATCGTACAAACTCTGGGAAAGAGACCCAGTAGGGTGAAAAAATAACTACTTTATCGCCTTCTTCGAACAGTGCTTGGCATGCTACAGACAATGATTGTTTACCGCCATTCGATACAATGATCTGATTGGTATCATATAAAACACCGGTATCGTTCTTCACTTTCGTTTGAATGGCTTCTTTTAACTCTAGCATCCCAGAACCTGGCGTATATTTAGTATAGCCATCATCCATTGCTTTTTGTCCTGCTTCTATAATATGTGCAGGCGTATTAAAGTCTGGTTCGCCAACGCCAAAATTGATTACATCTACACCCTTAGCTCTTAAGGCGGCAGCTCTAGCTGTCATCTGCAATGTAAAGGATGGTTTAATCTTATCAACTAATCTTGATAACGATATGGACATATTATTGACTCATTAAATCAAGGAACTCTTGATTTGTTTTAGTTCTTCTCATTCTTTCTGACATAAAGTTCATTGATTGCTCTGTGCTCATTTCTCCCAACATTTTTCTTAAAATCCACATTCTTGATAAATGCTGATCAGATAAAAGCAGTTCTTCTTTTCGGGTTCCAGATTTGACAATATTAAATGCTGGATAAATACGTCTATCGCTGAGTTCACGATCTAACACAAGCTCCATATTGCCTGTTCCTTTAAACTCTTCAAAAATAACTCCATCCATTTTACTGCCCGTATCAATTAAAGCTGTAGCAATAATAGTTAAACTACCGCCTTCTTCTGTATTACGAGCTGCTCCAAAAAATTTCTTTGGTTTTCTTAGCGCATTTGAATCAACTCCACCTGAAAGAATTTTTCCACTATGAGGAATGACTGCATTATGCGCTCTACCTAAACGTGTGATACTATCAAGCAAAATAACCACATCTTTACCACACTCTACTAAGCGCTGTGCTTTGTAAAGTGCCATATCTGCAACTTGGACATGTCTCTCTGGACCCTCATCAAACGTAGAAGCAATCACTTCTGCATCTACACTACGTTTCATATCTGTAACTTCTTCGGGTCTTTCATCAATTAACAAAATGAGTAGGGTTGTCTCAGGATGATTTCTTCTAATTGCATTCGCAATCTTAGAAATAAGAATAGTTTTTCCTGTTTTAGGTTGTGCTACAATTAATCCACGCTGGCCCTTACCAATAGGACAAACTAAATCCATAATTCTCATGGACATATCGCTGGTATTAGATAGATTAAATTTCTCGTTTGGATGTAACGGGGTATATTTATTAAAAGGTCTCTGATTTCTTATTTTTTCTGGATCTATATCGTTTACTTTATCCAATTTTAATAATGCATGAAATCTTTCTTTAGATTTTGGAGCTCTAGTACTGCCTTCAACAAAATGGCCCGTTTTTAATTTGAATCGTTTAATTTGTGATGGGCTAACATAAATATCTTCTGGACCAGGTAAATAATTATCATTTACGCTTCTTAAAAATCCATAACCATCAGGCAAAATTTCTAAAACTCCTGCCGCTCTTTTTTCGCTTCCTTGGCTCTGGTGAGGCGCACTACTTGGAGCTTCTTTTTTTTCAGTGACTTTTTTTGGTTTTGGCACTTCTTCTTTCTTTTCAGCTGGAGCAGCACTAACCATAGCCTGCATTAGCTCGTCTTTTGAAAGCGTAGAAATTTTTTCTATGCCCATTGTTTTTGCAATTTCTTTTAAATCGGTTAATTTTTTTTCTTTTAAATCGGTTAATTTCATTAGTTCCTCTTATTAATTGTGAAATGTACTTCTAGGGGGAAAACACCTTGAAACGCAAATTACATCATATGAGACCATTGTCAAAGGAAAAATCAAAAAAATTATATACGTCTTTTGCAATGTAATGACTTCCAAAAACAACTTTTCCACCAGAATATTCTACCCCATCTATTGTTGCCATAGCTTCGTGTAAATTGTCTATAAATTCAAATTTTTGTAATAACGGGTTATGGGTTATTTCTTCTTTATTTAGAATATCTTTAGAAGGAATAGTAGAAATAATAAGCCTATCAAATGATTTGGAAAAAATCTCTATTAGTTCAGGGTTAATTTTGTCTTTTTTTACCACTAACACTCCTATGGGCTTTTTATTATATATATTTTTTAAATCTTTTACAAGAATCTCAACACCGTTTCTATTATGTGCCACATCATAGAAAAAATCTGGTTTCATTAATTGCATTCTTCCTGGCCAGCACCACTGATCTAATCCTAGTTGAATATCTTTCTCTGTTAGTGTATTAAAATTATTTTGGCATGTCTTGATTGCTAATATAGCGTTCTGTGTTTGATATGAACCCGCTTGAGGCAAAGAAAAACGCTGTCTACCATAATGAAAACTAATTGATTCTGGTGTTTGATTCTCAGTTATAATGTCTTCTTTTTCAATAAATGACACTTCACTATTCTTTAGAGATGCATGTTTTTTAATAGTGTCTATAACACGCTTATCTGAATTAATTGTTATAGAGGGAGTATTGTTTTTAAAAATTCCACATTTTTCAGCAGTAATTTCTTCAATAGAATCGCCTAAAATATGTGTGTGATCGTAATGGATCTCTGTAATAATGGTCTGAATAGGGGATAAGACATTAGTAGAATCCAGCCTACCTCCAAGCCCAGTTTCGATAATAGCAATATCTACGTTTTGTTTTGCAAAATATTCGAAAGCTAAAGCCGTGGTTGCTTCAAAAAATGTAATCGAACTATCAATTAAGGTCTGTTTATGTTTTTCAATAAATTCTACAATGGATTCGCTGGATATAGGAACCCCGTCAATTCTTACTCTTTCATTAAAATGTATTAAGTGGGGAGAAGTATACAGTCCTACTTTATACCCATTTTTTTGTAAAATTTTTGAAATAATAGACGCAGTTGAGCCTTTGCCATTAGTCCCTGCTAAATGAATTGTTTGAATTTCCTTATG
>JAAZXT010000041.1 GCA_014240005.1 Fidelibacterota bacterium
CATATTACAGCAATGCTTAATAATCAAACCGATGGAGAAAGAATTATTGTATTTGAAAAAACATTATGGATGGATGAAGTCGCAACCATCCTTAGAGATGCAGGGTTTGATAAAGCTCCAAGTAAGGTAATGCCAAAATGGGCTATGCATATTATGTCTATCTTTAAAAAAGATTTAAAGTTTATTGTCCCACTGATTAACAAAAAAAGACATATTCATAGCACAAAAGCTACAGATCTTCTTCATTGGGAACCGATTAGTGCTGAAGAGTCAATTGTGGCTACAGCAAAACAATTGCAAGAATATAATCTAGCGTAATAAGCTATCGATTACACTTGGATCAGCTAGAGTAGAAATATCGCCTAAGTCATCTGTTTCATTTTCAGCAATCTTTTTCAAGATTCTTCTCATAATCTTACCAGATCTTGTTTTAGGCAGTCCATCGCAAAATTGAATCACACTTGGCTTAGCGTGGGGACCAATAATTTTTGTTACTGTAGCTAAAATATCTGTTTTAATATCATCGGATGGTTCAACGCCAGTCATCAACGTAACAAAGGCATAAATTCCTTCTCCTTTAATATCATGGGTATAGCCAATAACAGCAGCTTCTGCTACTCCGGTTGCAGCACCAATGGCTCCTTCGACTTCTGCAGTACCAATACGATGTCCTGACACATTTAATACATCATCCACTCTCCCTGTAATCCAATAATATCCATCTTCATCAATAAATGCTCCATCCCCTGTAAAATAATTTCCAGGCGCTTGAGAAAAATAGGTATCTTTGAAACGCTGATGATCTCCATATACGGTTCGCATTTGACCTGGCCATGATTGCGTTATGACTAAATACCCCGTTGTATTGGGTTCAGTAATTTTATTTCCATTTTCATCGAGTAATGCAGGTTCAATTCCAGGTAACGGCAATGTAGCTGAACCAGGTTTTGTTGGAACACATCCTGGGATTGGTGACATTAACACCCCTCCTGTTTCTGTTTGCCACCATGTATCAACAATGGGGCATTTTTCTTTTCCTATAACTTGAAAATACCAATGCCATTCCGGTGATTTAATTGGCTCTCCTACTGTCCCTAATACTCTTAGGCTTGATAAATCATATTGATTTGGGAAATCATCTCCCTCTTTCATTAATGCACGCAATGCAGTCGGTGCTGTATAAAAAATATTTACTTTATGTTGTTCTACAATTTGCCAAAAACGACCATGATCGGGATAGTTTGGCACTCCTTCAAAAATAACTTGGGTCACGCCATTGGAAAGAGGTCCATACACAATATAGGAATGTCCCGTAATCCAGCCAATATCAGCCGTACACCAATAGATATGGTCTTGATGATGGTCAAATACCATCTCATGTGTATGTGAGGTATATACCATATATCCGCCCGTAGTATGCAATACTCCTTTTGGTGTTCCTGTGGATCCAGAAGTATATAAAATAAATAAAGGATCTTCAGCATCCATGACTTCAGGTTTACATACTGTATCGCATCCTTCTATAAAATCATGCCAATATATATCTCTTCCTTCTTGCATAGCTACATCATTACCGCATCTATCTACAACCACAATCTTCTCTAGGGAAGGACACTCATCTGCAATGTGATTTGCATTCTCTTTCATTGGAATATCGTGTTTGGTACCACGCACACCATTGTCTTGCGTGATTAATAATTTGCATTCCGAATCATTAATTCTATTCTTTAATGCATCACTAGAGAATGCGCCAAAAACAACAGAATGCACCGCTCCAATACGCGCACAAGCCAACATCGCAACAATAGCTTCTGGAATCATTTGCATATAAATACAGACACGATCTCCTTTTTTAATATTTGCTTTTTTTAATGCATTAGCAAATTGAGATACATGTACTAATAATTCATTATAGGTAACATTTTTGCTAACATTGACATCATTCGATTGCCAAATCAGTGCTGTTTTATCGCCCAAGCCATTCTTAATGTGTCGATCAATACAATTGTAAGAAGCATTGAGCTTCCCATTAGTAAACCATTCAATATGCGCATGATGATAATCGGTTTTATTGACATCTGTCCACTTTTCAAACCAATCAATTCTTTCTGCAACTTGTGCCCAATATGTTTCGATATCTGCATGAGCAGATGTTTTGAGCTTTAGATATTCTTCGAGGCTATTAAAGCCAGTTAGGGATGAGAAATCCCCAGGAACATTGTATTTGTTATTCACAATGCCAATTTAAGAACAATCCCCCTGAAAAATGGTGTTAATTATTGGCTATTTATTCGAATACCACCAACAAGCGCCGGCTATTAGTAATAAGACCCACCACCATTGTGTTAAAAATTCCATTTTTTTTCCTCTATTTAGTTGCTATATAAAAAAAGGCAAGCCTCTATACATGGTATAGAACTTTGCCCCCTTTAATTACTTTATAATTTATAGAAAAATATGATAATAGGCGAGTTATACATAATTTTTGCTAGCATTGATGTATGCTTATGATGGTAAAACGTAAAAAAATATCGAAATAAAATGACTGAAACTTCCTGCAATAACAAATAGATGCCAAATAAAATGGTTGTACTTAATATGCTGATCCATCAAGTAAAAAAAGACACCTATTAAATAAGATATACATCCTATTATTAACCATATTAGTCCGTCATATGGCAATAAGCGTATTAAGTCGTTGGTATAGAAAATGCAGATTGCTCCCATTCCAACATATAAGAATGTTGAGATTAGATTATATTTCCCTACAGTAAACAATTTCCACAAGATACCAAGTAATGCAATACTCCAAACAACCCCAAATAAAATCCACCCCCTTGTTCCTTGTAGCCCTACAAGAGCATAAGGGGTGTATGACCCTGCAATCATTGTATAAATAGCAAACATATCAAGCATTCTATATTTATTACGTTTGACAGGATTTTTTGATTTATGGTATAGGGTCGAAGTAATAAACATTAACATCAATACAATACCAAATGTGGTAAGGCTAAAAATATAAATTGGAGTACCGTCACTAATCCCTTTCATAACAAGCAAAATAAAACATACAATACTACATAAAAAAGCATACCAATGGCTTAGCACATTGAGTCGTTCTTCTTTTTCAGGATAAAAATGAGGGTTAGTGGTGTCTTTATTATTCATTATTTTAATTGTGAAGATTACGAAATAAACCTACAACATAATTATGGCTTTTTTTTAAAAAATCTTTGCTTCTCAAGTTCTTTAATATCTCTTTTAGATCGTTTTACTGCACGGATATGCGGCATAACAACGCCATTAATATCTCCGCAGTTTTCTCCAAGCGGTTTTTCTTTAATCCAGGAATCATATTGATAATTAGCAAACCACTGCTTAAAAGAATTTTTAAAGGTATTAATAATAAGAGGATGTAATGAATCTATATCATAGGCAGCTCCTTTTTCTGTCATAATTTCTACTCCCACAAAAAGTGCTATTAACTTACGAACTGATATATACCGTCTATAGATTTGAATCTCAAAATGTTTGAAATGTTTATTTTTCACTTTTCCAAAACGCTTATTCAACCAATTTCCTCGATATTTGTTAAAATGGAGAGACTGAATTAATAAGATATGATTAGGATTCTCTTTAATATCATACGATGGGTGATTCCATAAATACTCCATGAAGACACTCACCTGACTTTGGGTAAATTCTTTTTTTGATAATAAAGGTTGAAGTGAATGTCGCTTTAAATACATTTCTGCAATCAATTTCATGTCTTTTAGATTATGCTCTTTAGCAAATTCATCGCTATCCACTGCAAACCATGGGGCATCATTTAAATGACCTACTCCTCTTGCATCAATAATAGGATTATAATATTCGTATCCATCTAATTCTGCAATATTAATACCATAATTATGAATACTGCGCTCAATCCATAGAATGCTTCCAAGATAATATTCTGTTCTTTGACTTTTATCTTTAATGGTTAGAAAAAAAGAGTACGTGGCATGCCACTCATGTAATAGATCTTTTACCGCATTAAGTTTTGAGTTATTTGTCATTAACTGCTTCCAATATTCTCCATCCTTTTAGATTATAAACAGGTGCCCATTTAGAATGTTGATAATTTCTTTCCATATAGGTCATTATTTTAAAACTATTTTTCAAGACACTATAGGAAATAATTTTATACTAATCTTTAGACTTGAGATTCAATCTTAGGATGTATATAATAGTAGATATTACTGAAATAAATATGGTGAGAAGGTTTTTTGAATATATAATTACTTAAAAACATATATTTTTTTCATTAATCAAATAAACAAACATATAAAAGGAAATACAATGAAGAAACTACTACTAGTAGCCTTGTTTACAACTATGGTCTTCTCGCAATACACTGATGGGAATACTGTTGTAACATGGTCAAAATACAAATGGGAGCCAATTGGTGAGAATCCAGATCTTTCTTGGATGGATAGAAGCACAGATGTTGCAGCATATCATTCAGCAAGAAATAAAGTGTCAAGACAGCTAATGAGTTCAATGGTCTTAACTCACTTTTGGACAGGAGAATCAGCTGATGTTGCAATTTTAGGTGAATTTAGAAACTTAGGAGATGCAACTGACTATGCCGGATTTAATAATATTGATGATATGGCATGGAGAGATTCAGATGAAAGAGCAACAGCAGTTTCAAATTACAATAGACATTTTCAATCTTATCATGAGGATGTGCATATTTTAGAACACTGGAAAGTCTTGGAGAAAAAGAATACTGCGGCATTAACTGGTGAAGAAACTATCAACAACGGAAATGTAGTTTCAGTAAGTATTAGATACTGGAAACCTATGAATCAAGTTGAAGATGGTTCTGGCGCAGATCGTTTAAACATGATGAAGAAATATGCTAATGAAGTTGTTAAGAAGAATCCTAAAATTCTTAGTCAAAAAGTCTTAACACATTTATGGTCAGGATCTATTGAAGCGGGTGCATTACCTGTATTCTATATTACTGAATATGCGTCTTTAGAAGACATGGCTGCTGCTGGAAATGCAGCATTAGAAGATGCAGCGTTTGGTCCAGAAAATAGAGGAGACTATTGGAAATACTTCCATAATATATGGGACAATCATACTGATTTAGGTATTTTCAAAACTTTCGCAGCAGCGAATAAATAATCTTTACATAAAAAGGGCTAGTATATTGCTAGCCCTTTCTTTTAATTTTTAAGGTGAATCATAAGCCTTATAACAATCTAAATAATTCAAAAAAAGAACAAATGATCACGATGTTTGATCGTATTGCTAGCACATATGATCGATTAAATGGACTTATTACGTTTGGAATGGATAAGACTTGGCGTAGAAGCGTAGCAACCATGATTCTTGCTAAAAATCCTACAAGCATATTAGATGTAGCTACAGGCACTGGAGCTCTAGCAATTGATTTAGCAACACAATCTTCAATAGAAGTAATTGGAATAGATATTTCACAAGAAATGCTTACTATCGGTAAGGACAAAATACATTCCTTAGGATTGGATGAAACAATTAGAATGCAATTAGATGATGCTGAATCATTATCATTTAAGAACGATCGATTTGATGCAGTAACAATAGGATTCGGAGTGCGTAATTTTGAAGATTTAAATCAAGGGTTACGCGAAGTAAATAGGGTCTTAAAACCTGGAGGACAATTGGTTATACTTGAAACATCCGTCCCAACATATTTTCCATTCAAACAAGGATACTACTTGTATACAAAATGGATTATTCCCTTATTTGGTAAGTTGTTTGCGAGGAATAAAGTTGCCTATGAATATCTGTCTACATCTGCTAAGATTTTTCCTCATGGAGAAAGATTTAATGAAATTCTAAGAAAAAATGGATTTAAGAATACTGTTAGTTATCCAAAAATGTTTGGTATTGTAACTATTTACTCAGCATTTAAATAACTAAAAATGTACCATCAATGTAAGGAAGGTATCCTTACCATTACCGCCAAATTCAACTAGATAATTTCTCTTCAATACGCGGACAACTGGCAATATTTTTTCATAATTTTTATTATCTATCTGATGGTTAGAATATTGACCTATTAACCAGATTGAAGTATCATTATATCCTTTTATTTTTGGTGTAAATGCAAGGCGAAAATTATGCATAATTGATTCATCGTATGAGCAGTATTGCAACATATGCATTACCATAAATCGTCTATTTTCCCAATCAGCATGTAGCCCCAAATTATACATAGATTCTTCAGAATCTAGATTGAAACCAATACTAGATAATCCGTAGATATTCGCTTGGTAAGAACGACTATTCCATCGTTTTATTAATAAGTTATTATTTGATGCAATAAAAGATTGCTCATTATACTTATGATTAAATATTCGAATACCAGAATACCAATTTCTGGTTAATGTTTTACCAAATCTTATATCAGTAACATCGGGAGAATCAATTAACCAAATCACCTTCCCACCTTTAAATATAATAGGATGTGCGCTCAGCATAGATACAAATAAGAAAGAGCAAAGAATCAGTTTTTTTATATTCAAAAAAATCTAACCGACTAGCTTAGGAGCAGCCTTTTTCTTGATAGATTTTCCATCAAAATTGGTATAGATAGAAACCGTGTCATATCCAGCATCTTTAACAATCTTTATTGCCTCGAGTTCATCAATTGTTTTTGATAAATCTATAGGGATATAAATCATTTGTGTATCGAGATCTACTTCAATGCCATCTGCTTTAAATTTCTTATTATTTAAAAATGAAAGCTCAGATAATCCTTCTTGGATACCAAATGCACACATAGAACATACCATTCCTTTTACTTCTAATACCATTTCATCTTTCTCGACATTCAAATCTAAGTCTTGACTATAGATAGCTGATGAAAATAGTATTACTAATATCAATAAATATTGTCTCATATTGATAAATATATATCAAAAAAAACATAAAGTCAGTACATTAAAGTATACTAATGAAATACTCTATCCAAAAAACACTTCTACTATGCCTATGCATATTATTTTCTTGTTCTCAGACGCAAGAAGGAGGTTCAGACCAAGTTTATGGTGAACCGGAAACTCCATTAATCTTAATTTCAATTGATGGCTTTCGATGGGATTATTTAGAAAAAACAGATACCCCCTACCTAGATGAACTTGTTGCATTGGGAGTAAGATCTGAAGGACTTATCCCTTCTTACCCGAGTAAAACGTTTCCTAATCATCTTAGTATCGTTACAGGATCTTATCCTAATAATCATGGATTAATTGCGAATAGCATGTATGATGAAGTCTTCGATGAGTATTATTATATCGGACAAGGTAGCACTGCTGCTAGAGATGGTAAGTGGATTAATAGAGAACCAATCTGGGTTACAGTAGAAAACCATTCCTTGCGTGCTATGACTATGTTTTGGCCAACATCCGATGCAGAAATTATGGGAGTAAGACCATCTAATTGGTTTGCATATGATGAATCCATTACTAACACACAACGCATGGAACAATTATTACGATGGCTCGATCTAAAAGGAACCAACCGTCCTACATTTCTAGCAAGTTATTTTAATGATGTAGATAATGCAGGTCATCGCTATGGTCCTGAAGCAGAAGAAACTAAAACAGCTATTAGAAGCATTGATAATGAAATCGGAATACTAATCAATGGCTTAAAAGATCGTGGAATTTTTGATGAAGTAAATATCATGATTGTTTCTGATCATGGAATGACAGAAAATTATACTAATAAAGTCATTTTTCTAGACGATTATATTGATATTTCAAAAGTTGAATTAATTGATAAAGGACCTTTTGCTGTAATACGATTAATAGCAGAAGATTCAGATTCAACAGTTGAAAATTTATTTCCATTACTAGAAAATGCACACCCAAATATGACCATCTATAAGAAAAATGGATTTCCTGAAAACTTTCATTTAACCGATAATCGTCGTATCCAAGATTTAACTGCAGTAGCAGATGATCATTGGCGCATTTTAACCCATGATTCTTTTAACCCAAATCGTTTTCCAAGCGGAGATCATGGTTATCATCCTGATTATGAATCTATGCATGGATTATTTATCGGATATGGTCCTGAATTTAAATCTGGCTATGTTGGGCCTCGAGTTAAAAATATTCACTTATATGAAATGATGTGCAAGCTTATGAACATATCTCCTTCACTAAATGATGGCGATATAACAGCGACCACTACTTTCTTAAAATAAGTTCTACAGAAATATACAAATAAGGGTCTACTTCAATAGTCCTTTTTTTTGTAAATTATAAGAAATAAAGGAGAAAATATGCATATACTAGTTATCAATTTTAGTCTTGATGGTATTTCCCATGAAGATTATTTGAAAGTTGCAGATGAGCTTGCACCTGTTTTTGCAAAAGTTTCGGGTTTAAAATCAAAAACCTGGTTATCTGATCAAGAAAACAATGTTTATGGTGGAGTTTATGCTTTCGAAAGTCAACAAGCACTTGACGATTACTGCGGTGGTGAACTTTTTGCTGGCGTTGGAAGTAATCCAAATTTTACAAATATAAGTGTAAAATCTTTTGGAACGCTTGAAGGTCCAAGCAAGACATGTAACAACTGCTGCAAAGACTGTGACTGTTGTGACGGCGATAACTGCTGTGACTGTTGTTAAAAATAGACTATAGAAATAAAAAAGGCGGATATTTTATTCGCCTTTTTTATTTCAATCTACCAACTTCATAAGCTTTAATACTGTTAGGTAATATATGATTGGAGCTACTAACCAAATTAATTGAGGTATCAGTGTCATATTATTGCCATTAATAGACACAAAAACAGGGTTATACCAGTTTTCTAAAAACAACCATAACTTCCCATTGCAATTCAAGTCAATCAGAAATTCAGAAATACTTCCCCATACAATCATAATTAAAAGTGCGTTAGCATTAAAAGTATATAGATAGCCATCATTCTTTAGGATTTTATTACATAAAAAAATACCTATTAAAAAAATGAGACTATCTAAAAAAGCATAATTGATATTACGTGCTAATGGAAGATCAATAGGCCAATCTACTAAGATTAAATGAAATGATTCTCCGGCTAATGCAAAAGGAATTTCCCAGCTAAATCCAACACATACTCCTATGATAAATAATGCGATAATTTTCTTTGAGACATATCCAAATTGATAAAGAAAAAATAATATAATAGGAGAGGATGATCCGACAATAAAAGCAGTCCACATCATTTGATTGGCAGTTAAAAAATTCATCTATTCTTTGATAATAGTGGTTCCTGCTTTACCCTCAATTGCTTTCTGAATATTAGCAATATTAGTAATAATAGCTTTTTCACCGTGATGTTTTAAAAAATGAATAGCAGATCGAATTTTAGGCCACATGCTTCCTTGTTGAAAATGCCCTTCTTCTTGAAGTTGTTTTGCTTCGGTATCTGTCATTTGATCAATTGGTGATTGGTCTGGTGTATTATAATTTTTATATACTTGATCAATATCTGTAATGATATAGTATTCTTGTGCGCGAATGACCCTACCTAATTTTGCCGCACTCAGATCTTTATCTACTACAGCATCAATACCTTTTAATTTACCTTCATCAGTGCTATAAACAGGAATCCCGCCGCCGCCAGCAGCAATAACAATGGTCCCTGCTTCAACTAACGTTCGAATACTCAGTCCGTGCATAACAAACTCTGGATCTGGTGATGGAACCACCCTTCTCCATTGTCCAGGTTCTTGTTCTTTGATATCCCATCCCATATTTCTAGATAGCTCTTCAGCTTCTTCAAATGAATATCTTTTTCCAACAAATTTTGTTGGAGTTTCAAAACAAGGATCATCAGCATTTATAATCACTTGAGTGACCATTGTTACCACTTCTTTATCAATTTTTTCTGCACGCAATGCATTTTGAAAAGTTTGCTGAATCATATATCCCATAGTGCCTTGTGTTCCTGCTACGCAAATACCTAATGGAATAGGGGGAACAATATCACGAGTTAAATCCATGCGCAATAATTCATCCCCTACTTGCGGACCGTTTCCATGGGTAAGGCAAATATTATAATCACGACGGATAAATTCCATAATCTGATTAAAGGAATTACGTGTATTGTTGAATTGCTCGGACATAGTCCCTGCTTCTTTCTTTTGAGAAAGAGCATTCCCTCCGAGTGCAATGATGGCTGTCTTGTTCATAGCACAATATACGCCAATACTGTGAAATTAATCATTGAATAGTACCCTACAAAAAAAGGACTGCCGAAGTAGTCCTTTTTATTTTCGTTTATTTTTTTTAAATCTACTTTTCTTATTGAAGCGACGCTGCTTTTTTCCAACTTTAGATTTGCTTTTAGCTATTGGATTATTTGGTTCAAAACCTTCGACAATATGTTGCTCTAAAGTTTGTTTTAAGAGCTTTTGAATGGCGTCTAATAATTCAAACTGCTCACTACTGACAAATGATATTGCTTTACCTGACTCGCCAGCTCTTCCTGTTCTACCTATTCTATGTACATAGTCTTTCGCTACAGTAGGAAGATCAAAATTAATTACCTGATTCATATTTTTAATATCGATTCCTCGTGCTGCTACATCTGTTGCAACTAATATTCTTACACGATTTTTTTTAAAATCATCTAAAGCTCTAGTTCTATAATTTTGTGTTTTATTTCCATGGATAGCAACAGCGGGGATATGTGCTTGGATGAGTTTTTTTGTCAATCTATTAGCTCCATGCTTAGTTCTGGTGAATACCAAGGCTTGCTTCCATTTTTCCTTCTTTATAAGATAAACTAATAATTCTGACTTTCTAGATGTTTCTACAGGATGAATGTAGTGTTCAATATTTTTAGCAGTTTCATTATCTTTTGTTACTGAAATTTCTATTGGTTTATAAGAAAATTTATTTGCTAATGCCCTAAATGGATCTGAGAAAGTTGCTGTAAACATCAAATTCTGTCGGCGATCTGGCAAGAGTCTTATAATTTTTTTTATATCATTAATGAAACCCATATCTAGCATTTGATCAGCTTCATCCAATACTAAAATTTCAACTTTACTAAAATCTATTGATTTTTGATTATATAAATCGAGCAATCTACCGGGGGTAGCGACTAAAATATCAACACCCTGTCTTAGTACTTTCTTTTGATTGCGAACAGAGGTTCCTCCATAGATAGCTGTAGATTTTAAATCAAGATAGCGCCCATAAGTCACAGCGCTTTCTCTCACCTGAGCTGCTAATTCCCTAGTAGGTGTCACAATTAAAGTTCTTATTACATGGCCTTTAAATTTATGCTTAGGATTCGATAGCATATGTAAAATGGGTAATATAAAACTTGCTGTTTTTCCAGTACCGGTCTGCGCAGCAGCCATCACGTCTCTTCTTTCAAGTATTGCAGGTATAGCTTTTGCTTGAATTGGAGAAGGCTCTTTATATCCTTTGTGTTTTAAAGCTTTGAGAATAGGTTCATACAAACCAAGTGTATCGAAAGACATATAATTATTTTGTTATTACCATAGAAGAGGGAACTTACAACAAATTGACTAGTATCCTACACTGTATATTCGTGAGGGTTTATGAGAGATTTCTACAAAAAAAAGGACTACCGAAGTAGTCCTCTTTATTTTCGTTGTCAATGTACAACAAATTAACCTATAATGTAGATTCTATATCACAATCAATCACTGTCTTTCTAAGCACGTCTCTATCTTCATCGTCTTTAGTTGTCCATTCAGCAATCGTACTATCGCTACATAGCGCTAAATATGCATCATCGAATGTTTCAATTCTAGAGAGTTCTTCCCATTGATCATTAGTTGCAAAACTCTTCTTGTACTCCACTGTATCACATTTACAGTCAAGAAGTAGGTCTGCGACACTATCTTCGCATGTCCATAAGAATAGAATACTAAAGAATAAAATGCTTTTTCTCATACTACATCAACTTACAAAAAAAAGGACTACCGAAGTAGTCCTCTTTGTTTTTCTTCCTATAAAGATTGCCGCGAAAGAAAATTTCGTTAAGTCTTATTTATTGATAAATTTTGGACAAAATTTCATTACAATTACAATAGCGATTCCTATACCAAACCCTACTGCATAGTCATCTAAGGCAACACCAACTGCAACACCTACTCCAACTCCAATTCCAGTCATTGCTCCAAATGTTAATTTTTTCATTTCCATAATTTCTCCTTGTTTGTTAAGGAGGGAATCTATGCTCATCAACCTGATTTAAGCAACTACTTTCAGATTCGGGGAATTTTCTGATCATATTTATCTATTTTTCTTATAACTTTCCAATATGGAAAGTTACAACTTGACAATATAGAAAGTTAATTGTATTATATGCCTTTCAATATAGATTATAAAGGATAGAAACTATGAATAATGAAAAAGAAACTATAAACAAAGAAGAGGCAGCA
>JAAZXT010000029.1 GCA_014240005.1 Fidelibacterota bacterium
CAGGAGATTAGAATGAAAAAATTATTATTAATGTTTGGAATGGTATTGTTTGTTTCTTCATGTCAAGACAATATGTCTTATATGGAAGCAGATATGATGAACGATGCACAGCTGATGGAAGCTATTGCTAGCGATCCCAATAAAATAGAGATAGACAGCGTGGATTTACCAGTTCTTTCTCGCATGGTTGTTGATAACCAATATTTTGATCATATCGCTATTGAGGTAGAACTATCTCTTAATTATGGATATCAATTATCTTTAGGTGATATGGCTATAGACGCTGGAGATGTTACTGAGGTATTTTTTGCTAGAGATGGTAGAAAATTAGGTGATAGAGGCGGTGATGATAGAAAAAGACATGGAAAGAGAAAATGTTTTAGATTTGTATTTCCGCTCTCATTCTCATTCTCAGATGGTTCATCTTACACTGTAAATGATGGAAAAGAGTTTCATACAACATTAAAAGCACATTTTGAAGCAACTGGAACCAAAGAAAGACCAGCATTTACCTATCCAATTCAAGTACAATTTAGACCTGAAGAAGAAGGTGGAGAAGGAGAAGTATTAACGGTTAATTCTGACGATGAATTAAAGGAAGCATTTCAAGCGTGTCGAGGTGAAGAGAATGACAAAAGATGTTTCTCTTTTGTTTTCCCTGTAAGCTTTATTATGCCTGATGGCTCAACACTTACTGCATCAGATGAAGAAGACTTATCTGCACAAATGAAAGCATTCTTCGAATCTTATGATGGAGAAAAGAAGAGACCAGAACTTGTGTTCCCTGTAGATCTTACCTTTGAAGATGGTAGTGTCTTAACAGTGAATTCTCATGAAGAGATGAAACAAGCATGGAAAGATAATTGTAGACGTAAAGGTGGAGAAGAAGGCGAAGGCGGAGGCACTCGCGGATAATTCTTTATCTTAAATCGTACAGATTAAAAAAAGGGCTATAATTTTATAGCCCTTTTTATTTTAGTATTTTTTATTAAATTGTCCGACTATGAGAATTTTTTTAGATACTTCAGATGTAGATGTTATTCGTCAGCACTGTGAAACAGGGCTGATTGATGGTGTGACTACTAACCCTACTTTAATGATGCAAGCAGGAAGAGATCCTGTAGAAGTTATTAAAGAGATTTCTAGTCTTTTTCCAGGATATGCAAGTATTAGTGCTGAAGTAGTAGGTGATACAGCAGAAGAAATGGTATCACAAGCAAAAGATTACTATTCTATTAATAAAAATATTACGATTAAAGTTCCTTGTAGTGTTGAAGGATTAAAAGCATGTAAAGTGCTTTCTGATAAGAGTATTTCAGTAAATGTTACGTTGATTTTCTCTGTTGAACAGGCAATCTTAGCTGCAAAAGCAGGTGCCACATATGTTTCTCCATTTGTCGGAAGATGCGAAGACAATAATATTGATGGAATTGGTTTATTGGAAACTATTAATAAGATTTATCAATTGAATAAAATTTCAACTGAAATACTTTCTGCTTCAATTAGAAATCTTAATCATATCAGCGAATCTTTTAAAGCAGGAGCTGATGTTGTTACCTTACCACCATCAATTTTTGAAGAAATGTATAAACACGATTTAACTGATCAGGGACTTGCTCAATTCGATGAGGACTGGAAAAAGGTCAATCATAAATAACTTTGGGGCTGTAGCTCAGTTGGTAGAGCGCGTGGATGGCATTCATGAGGTCGCAGGTTCAATCCCTGTCAGCTCCACTTAATATTTACTAGTGTAATGCTAAGATTTCTTTATTAAAATGTTTAGTAATTATTTTTATAAAATGAAAGAAGGAAAGAGAGTAAAGAAATGAAATTAACAAAAGAAGCAGTAAAATCCTTTGTAGGAGCATTTGTAGTAACCTTTATAATTGGATCTATAGTTATTAATGGCGGTGAAAAAGTATCATGGGATGATGGGGTACTAAAATCAGCTGGTAAATTTATGGGCGGAGAAGATAATGAACTTACTGGAAATGCATATGGACTTGGTAGTCAAGCCTCTATGGATACAGTGATGGAAGCTATAGCAGCTTACAGTGCAAATGATACAGAAGCAGAGTTATCTTTTTATTCAGATGAAATGAATGAAAATGGCGGAGATTTTACTGCAGAATGGCATGAGTCTATGGAAAATTTAAAGCAAAGACCTTGGGCTGTAATTCCAGTTAGACTGCAAGGAGACGATAAAGACTTAGTTCTTGTATGGTCTACTGAAAGCAGAGAGTGGAAGAATGGTTCTAAGCAAACATTAGATTTATTTGAAGTATTTGCTGTGAATGCTGAGGGTAAAATTGGCGGATTCAGCCAATGGAGCTCCGAGCGAAGAGATAATGAATTTAGTGAATCTTCAGGTGGAAAATTCTTTGGTAGAGGTGAAAGCAAATACTCAGGAAGACCATTTGTTTTCTCGAACAGAGGTGAAGTTGAAATTTTAGAAAAATTCTTTGCTGATTACAACAATATGGATGGAGAAGCTGTTGCTGGATATTTTGCAGATGAGTGGACTTTTAGGGCAGCCACCGGCGGAACTTCTCAAAGAACCAGCGAAGGCATGAAATCTATCTTTGATAGTTTAGATTCTGTAACATGGACACCATTTTCTATGGTACCAATTAAGATATATGATACCGATCCAGCATCTGGTGTAACTGTTTATTCTACTGAAAAAAGAGTCAACAAAGATGGAACTGTATGGGAAAAAGATTTAGTAGAGCTATTCTTCTTTGACCTTGAAGGTAAAATTAGTGGCGTTGAACAATATGTTAGAGAGATTTCTGCTGAATAATAGTAGGAATATTTTATTGATTATTAGTTGCTGTGCGATTCTAAATGCACAGCAATTATCTTCAAATCGGGAGATTACTTTTCCAGATCTTGATAATCATCTGACTTTGGTGTGCGATTTTCACACACATAGCGTTTTTTCAGATGGAAGCGTCTGGCCTGACATCCGTGTAGAGGAAGCTGAGAAAGATAAAATTGATGTCTTAGCTGTGACAGAACACTTAGAATATCAACCACATATTAGTGATATTCCACATCCTGATCGCAATCGATCTTACCAATTAGCAACAAAATACAGTAATAGTGATTTGTTAATAGTTAGTGGAGCAGAAATAACAAGAAGAATGCCTTTAGGACACGCCAATGCAATTTTTCTAAAAGATGCGAATAAGTTACATAGTGCGGATGAAATTGCTGGTATTGTACCAAAAGATGATATGAGACCTTTTGAAGCAGCAAATAAACAGAAAGCATTTGTTTTTTGGAATCACCCTACTTGGAGACAAGAACAATACGGAGATGTAGTAATTACAGAAATGCATAAGACGTTGTTTAGCAAAGGTTATTTACATGGAGTAGAGGTAGTAAATGAGTTCGAATATTCTGAGGAATCATTACAAATAGCTCTAGACTATGATTTGACTATTATTGGAAATTCAGATATTCATGGTTTGGTTGATTGGGATTATGAAATTTCAGAAGGGGGACACCGTCCTGTGACATTGGTTTTTGCCAAAGAAAAAAGTGAGAAAGCAATAAAGAAAGCTTTATTTAAAAAGCAAACTGTTGTTTGGAATAGAAATACTTTAATTGGTAGAGAAGAATGGTTATTGCCATTGATTGATGCAAGTTTAGAAGTCGTTTCTGTAGAGTATAAACGAGATGCGGCTCATGTAAGTATCAAGAATAAATCAGATGTTCGTTTTATATTAAAGAATAATAGTAGTTTTAATTTTTTTGTTAATATCGATTTAGTAGAAATTCCAGCCCAAGATACTATCAAGTTAACAGTGTTAACAAAAGGAGTATTGGAATCATTCTCTTTAGAATTTGAGGTACAAAATGCTATTTTTGCACCGCGAAAACATCCTGTTATAAAACTTGAAGTTAAATAAAAAATTACAATGCAAGTTGCAAAGGTGAAGCGATGAATAGAGTATTAGGATTAATATTATTAACATTATTAGTGATAGGGGTATTATTTATGACTTATGAAAAAGAGAATGATGTAGCGGTAATTTCAACAAATTTTGGAGAGATGATAGTAGAGTTTTATCCCGATATCGCTCCAATGCATGTCGATAGTTTTGTGGCGCTAGCAAATGAAGAGTATTTTAATGGCACTACATTTCATAGGGTGATTCCAGGGTTTATGATTCAAGGAGGAGATCCTAATTCTAGAAATGAAAATAAGGCTACTCATGGTACAGGAGGTCGAGCAGGTAAATTTTTTGGTATTGGGAATGAAGAAGACCCAAGTACTTGGCTTATTCCTCAAGAATTCAATGATACGCCTCACGTAAAGGGAATTTTATCTATGGCAAGAACTAATGAGCCTAATAGCGCTTCAAGTCAGTTTTTTATCTGTCATGATAATGCAAACTTCTTAGATAATAACTACACTGTTTTTGGTAAAGTCGTAGAAGGATTAGATATTATTGATCAAATTGCAACTGTTGCAAAAGATCAGAATGACAATCCACTTGAGAGAGTAGAAATGTCTGTTCGTATCGCTAAAAGAAGCGAAGTATTATCAGAATAAAATGAATTTTAAACTTTAAAAAAGGTTTTAAATAAACAATTTATTTTCTGTTAGAGATTTTTTCCCTTCTTCATAACCAATATCAATTAGTTCTTTTGCCCTATGAAAATCCCAACCTTTAAATTGATCTATTGGAGGTTCAATGAGTAGGTCTGGTTTATTGAGTTTAAAACTGAGGTGAGCGATATTGTTTAAAACAATTTTTGCTGAGCGATCAATGATATCAATAATATTATATTTCTCATCTTCTTTTTCAGATGACTCTAATCCATAAAGATTTACTGCTATAGTATAATCTGCACCCATTTTAATAACAGATTCTAATGGTACAGGATCTATTAATCCACCATCAACACAAAGCGTGTCATTGATATATGTAGGCTTTAATACTCCTGGTATAGCAATGCTGGCTTTGATTGCATTAATTAAATCTCCAGAGTTGCATTCTATTTTTTTATTTTTAACAATATCTGTTGTTATTGTAGTAAGGGGAATATTTAGCTCTTCAAATGTGGTGATATCAGTAAGTTTCTTAAAGACTTTTATTACTTCATTGCCATTCATTACTGCCAATTTTGGATAGATGGGATCCAATTTAAATAAGACATCCCTTATAAAACTATTCTTGCTCTGTATTTCTTCTTCAAATTGATGGAGATTTCCAGACGCATATAAAGCCCCTATAAAGGATCCAATACTGGTTCCAGATATAAAATCAATGGGAATTTTTAATTCATCGATAGCTTTCAGTACACCAATGTGTGCATATCCTCGTGCAGCACCACCACCAAGAGCTATACCTATTTTATAATTCTCTTTAATAATTTTTTTCATTATAATATGTGAATCTATATCTTAACTAACGAAAAAGGAATATTTACTATGTATTTTAGACTAATTATTTTTTATCTTTTTATCCTTATGGCCTGTGCTGAAAACAACGAATCATCAAACTTAGAGATACCTTTAAGGTCTGAAATTGATTCAAAATATAAGTGGGATTTAACAGCAGTATATGAAACAGATGCTGCATGGGAGCTTGATCTCGAAGAGCTTAAAAAACTCTATCCCAAGATGGGAGACTATAAAGGTAAGCTACATTCAAACCCTGAAACTTTGCTAGAATCGATACAGTTAAGCGAAAAAATTAATCAATATTTCGGAAAACTATATCATTATGCATCAAATTCGTTAAATGCAGACTTAACAAATGAAAAATATCAAGAGATGGTACAGAGAGTTAGAAATGTAGCGATAAAATCAGGAGAAGTAACAGCTTACTACACCCCTGAAATGCTTAAGTCTGATTATAGCGTTCTAGAGGATTTTATGATTAGAGAGCCAGAGTTGAGACTTTATGAGAAAGATTTTAAAGATATGTATATTGCTAAACCACATATATTGTCAGAGAAGGAAGAGAGAATTTTAACAATGGCTGGAAAACTGTCAGGAGTTCCAAATGAAGCTTACGATATAATGAGGGCTACAGATTTTAAATGGGGAACATTTGAAGATGAAAATGGAAATGATCTCACTATGTCCCCTGGCAGATATGGCAAATATACCAAGTCAACCGATAGAAGAGTTAGGGAAGATATGTACAAAGCCCTGTATGTCCCTTTTAATAACTCATTGAATACAATGTCAGTATTGATGAAAGGTAATGTAGAGGGTCATATTTTTTATGCTAGAGCGCGAGGATATGAAAATACTCTAGAGGCTAAAATGAAAGGTTCTGGAATATCAACAGAGATATATAAAAACTTAATTAAAAGCGTAAATAACAATCTTCAACCTTTACATAGGTGGGCAGAGATCAAAGCTGAGCTTCTTGGTGTAGATAAAATCAAGCCATTTGATACATATGCTCCTCTTGCAGACTTCTCAAAAGAATATACATACGAAGAAGGTCAGCAAATGGTACTAGAAGCATTGCAGCCACTGTTGCAAGCCAATGATGGAGAATTGCAAAAGTTTACTGAAAAAATGTATAATGAAAATTTAATTGATGTATTTGAAAATCAAGGAAAAGAAAGTGGAGCATATATGTCATCCACTTGGGGTTTACCTCCGAGAATTAAGCTGAATTTTTCTGGCACTTTAGATGATGTATTTACATTGGCCCATGAATTAGGTCATGCCTACCATTCTTACTTGAGTCAAAAGAATCAACCATATCCATATTATGGATATGATACATTCAACGCAGAGGTTGCATCAGTTACCACAGAGTCACTTCTTATGGATTATTTATTAGCTAATGTTGAGAACGATGAAGAGAAGGCTGTTTTACTTCAAAATTATATCCAAAATATTGGATCAACCTATTATCGACAAACACGCTTTGCAGAATTTGAACTATTGATGCATGAAGCTGCAGAAGATGGTCAGATTCTAACTGAAGATTTCTTAACAACGAGCTTTGGTGAAATGTATAGTAGATATTGGGGTCCAAATATGGAAATAACCGAGGAAGAAGCGTATTCTTGGTCACGCATACCTCATTTCTACTATAATTATTATATGTATGCATATGCGACATCATTTGCTGCGGGAGAAAAAATTTCTGAACGAGTACAGAATGACGGTCAAACTGGAATTAATGATTTCATTACATTTTTGTCTAGTGGTAGTTCTGACTATCCTGTAGAGTTGCTTAATTTGGCGGGTGTTGATATGACTACATCTGAACCATTTGAAGCAGTATCTAGAAAAATGAATTTCTTGATGGACGAATTAGAGAAGATTTTAAAATAATTTTGAAATTAAATAAGAAAATAAGACAAATTCATTACTGGATTTCTCCGTTTATTGTTGTCCCTGTCATGTTAATATTTACAACGGGGGTATTATTGCAGCTGAAGAAACAATCCAATTGGATCCAACCCAGTATAGAAAAGGTAAGTAGTAATAAACCTACTATGCTTTCTAGCTATTTAGAGGCAGCAAAGAGCGTGCCTGAAGCAGAAGTGGAGTCGTGGGATGATATAAACCGTATTGATATTCGTCCAGATAAAGGAATTGCAAAAATTAGATCAAAAAATCATTGGGAAATACAAATAGATAGTGAGACAGCTGAAATTTTCTCTGTTAATTATAGAAGATCCGATATTATCGAATCGGTACATGACGGATCTTTCTTTACAGATTATGTAAAGTTTGGCTGGTTTCTACCTACTGGAATACTTTTGATTGTTGTTAGTATATCAGGCATTTATATGTTCTTGTTACCATTGATGATTAGAAATAAAAGGGGTAGATTGAAAAAATGAAAAAAATCCTTATAGTAATATTATTTAGTGTTTTGTTTGCACAAAACGAAGATACAGTTAAAAAAACACACAACGTTTCTCTTGTAGCTACATCAAACGTATTTGCAGAATATTATGACTGCGGCTGTCCAAAAGCTCCATTAGGAGGGCTTGCAAGAAAAGCATTTTTTTTTAAAAATATGATGTCAAAAAGGGAACCTCTTCTTGTCGATGCAGGGAATACATTTTTTTCACATGGAGTTATTAATCCTGATGGTTTAAGAGTAGATAATAAGAAATATAAAGCTAAAAACTTCGTCAGTGCTCTCGAGCTTATTGGATATGAGGTTGTAAATATTGGATCAAATGATTTTAAACTAGGAGAAGTTTTTCTTAAAGAGATTACGTCAGGATCGTCAATAAACTTTATATCAGCAAATTTATATGATAAGAGTACAAATCAACTCCTATTTACGCCTTATCATGTTCTTGAAGAAGATGGTATTAAAATTGGATTTATAGGGTTGAGCGAAGCCACCAGATATGAATCTATTGTTAATAAAAATTTTATATCTGAGGGTAATAAATATATTGATATAATAGATCCAGAAGTAAATATTGTAGTTTTATTGATAGATCTTAGTTCGAGTAATGGAATAGATCTTTCCAATGCATTTCCTAAGGCAGATTATATTTTTCTAAGTGGGGTAACTAAGAGAACTGAACCTAGAAGTAAACAAGCTCAAGATGGTCCACTAGTATATTCTACTGGTATTCAAGGAAAACACCTGAGTATTGTTGATATAAGAATAAAAGATATAAATAAGGCCGTAGAAGATGTCTCAGCACCATTTAGTCGCCTTCAAGAGATAGACTTCCGCCTAAAACAAATGCAGGCCAAGGATCCATCGAAAACATTGGAAGAAATTTATGCTAATCAGCCTAATGTTCTTGGTTTGGTAATAAAATATCAGAAAGAAGCATTTGAGCTGGGTCAGTCTTTAGGAAAATATGGAGATCGTAGTATATTTTTTAGCGTTCCTCTATCACCGACTATTCCTGACGATAAAGATGTTGCAGCATTGATTCAAAAGATAGCAGATAACGCAGATTTTTCTTTTGAAAAACCATAATTTTGTTTTATTATGAACCACACATGCGAGTGTAGCTCAGCTGGTAGAGCACAACCTTGCCAAGGTTGGGGTCGCGCGTTCGAATCGCGTCACTCGCTCAGTCTTTAGTCCAA
>JAAZXT010000025.1 GCA_014240005.1 Fidelibacterota bacterium
ACATTTTTAATCAATGTTCTCATCTTAGATTTGTTCTGAGCATTGATTGCTCTACGTTTCAAATCTTGTCGATCTCGTTTAATTTGTTGTTTATGTCTATCCATAAATAGCGTACGCAACTTATCCTATTCAAAATCGGATGTCAATAAATTTCTAGTTTTGATTATTGTTTTAAAATTCTAGCAATTAAATTAAAGTATGAGTTCAAAAAATCTAAAGAAGATTCTAGAAAATGCGCAAGCAAATAACTTTATAGCAATCTCAGAATTAATGACAGGTATTGAGACGGGAGCTTTATCTAGAAAAGAAGTTTCAAGCCATATTTTTAAGCATTCTTTGAATTCAATTAAAATAGGTATTACTGGCCCACCTGGAGCAGGTAAGAGTTCGCTTATGAACCAATTAATTCCCAAAATAAGAGAAAAAAACTTGTCTGTTGGTATCATTGCGATTGATCCATCTAGTCCGATTACAGGTGGATCTTTCTTAGGGGATAGAGTTCGTATTAATAATGCCGTCGATGATAATGAAGTCTTTGTAAGAAGTATGGGATCTAGAGCTGAACTTGGAGGCGTTACAGACTTAGCTGAAGATTTTAGCGATATTCTTGCTTTTAGTGGAAAAGATATTATTTTTATTGAAACAGTAGGGATAGGGCAATCAGAGTATAGTGTATCTGAAATTACAGATTTAACTACACTAGTATTTGTTCCTGAATCTGGAGATGAAATTCAATTATTGAAAGCTGGCATATTAGAGCTAGCAGATGTATTTGTAGTAAATAAGTCAGACAGAAAAGATGCAAATCTTTTAGTTAGATCAATTAATAATATTATTTCTGCTACTAAGAAAGATATTAAAAAAATACCTATTTTTAAAACTAGTTGTAAGTCAGGAGATGGAATCGCAGATTTTGCAACAGCGCTTATTGCTTGTCATGGGTCTATGAAAGAAAATGATCAGATTAAGAGTCGTCAATTGTCACGTTTTTCACGTAGAATGAGAAACATTATAGAAAAAGATATTATACAAGAATTTTGGTCTAAAGATAGAATAAAATTTATTGAAAATTTAAATAAAGAAGACATTAAGTTTAAGTCTCCTTATGAAATTGTAGATAACATAAAGAAGTTAAAATGAGTAATAATGATATGTCAATAATTGATCATCTAGAAGAGCTTAGATGGAGAATCCTGAAATCACTTAGTGCGATATTTTTTATGTCTATTATTACATTTAATTTTGCTAATTATTTAGTAGACCTATTAATTGCTCCAGCAAATCAAATTAGCGGCGAGATGAATCTCCAAGTTCTTACTATCCAAGGGATGTTTATGCTAAAATGGAATTTGGCAATTATCGGAGGTATTATATTTTCAATACCTATCCTTACCGTTCAAATTTGGAAATTTTTATCTCCTGGGCTATACGATAAAGAGAAAAAAATACTTTTACCTTTAATTTTAACTGCATTTGCATGTTTCATGTTAGGTGGTATGTTTGCATATAAAGTAATACTACCATTTTCTTTAGACTTTTTTGCATCAATGATAACTGGAGGGATTGAGAACAACTTCTCCATTAATTATTATTTTAATTTTGTTATAGCGTTGATTGTTGGTTCGGGAGTTATTTTTGAGCTACCAGTCGCTTCTTTTCTTTTTTCATCAATAGGTATAATCAATCCTCAGTTTTTACGACAGTATAGAAGAGAGGCAATAATGGGTACAGTTATCTTATCTGCTATTATTACGCCTCCAGATCCTATAAGTTTGATTATTATGTCTATACCAATGATTATTCTTTATGAGATTAGTATTTTTGTTTCATGGTTTGCAAATAAACTGTTCAACCAAGATTTATAATGAAAAAGATTCTTATTATAAGGATGAGCTCAATAGGAGATATTGTTTTATCCACGTCCTTTTTACAATCAGTTAAAACAAAATTTCCAGATTCTAAAGTCGATTTTCTTATTAAGTCAGAATTCGCTGATATTATGCGTCATCATCCCTTAATCGATCGTTTGATTACTTTTAAGAAAAAAACAGGTTTTAAGGGCTTAATAGCGCTTGGAAAGAGCCTTAGAGGTAATGATTATGATATGGTTTATGACATTCATAGCGTATTTCGAACTAGAATTCTATCACTTTTTCTAAGAAAAAGATTTTTTAAGCAAATAAAAAAACCGCGCCTTCGAAGACTCCTTCTTTTTTATGGTTACCAAAATTTTTTTGAAAAAAGCTTTAGCCATATTAAAATGTATCATTCATTGCTAGAGAAGACAGATTCATTCCCAAAAACAGAATTGCATTTATCAAATGATGAAGTGGAAGAAACAATGGATTACTTATTAAATAATAATATTGATAAAAATTATATTACAATAGTACCTGGGGCAGCATGGAGTCAAAAACAATGGTCTATTGAAAATTATAATAACTTAATGACTAGATTAATGAAATCATTTGATACAACAATTGTAGTTCTAGGCGCAACAAATGATATTATATGCGATCAGATTATTAAGCATGATAGGATTATCAACCTAAAAGATAAAACTAGCTTAAGAATGGCAATGGGAATTTTAAAGTCTTCTCAGCATACTATTGGGAGCGATACTGGATTGCTCCATATTTCTGAAGCATTAGACACTCCAGTGACTATGATTCTTGGTCCGACATCAAAGGAGACTGGAGCAAGAATTGTTTTGCCTGAATCTAAGATTATTGAGAATAAAAGTTTATGGTGTAGACCTTGTTCTCAAAATGGGAGTAGACCGTGCTATCGAAAAGAACAGTATTGTATGTCAGAGATTGATAGTGAGAAAGTATTTGAACATGTTAACAATTCTCTTGTTTTATGAAATTTTTTTGGTTACTTATTTATAATGTTCTTCTTTATCCGATATTTTTTGTAATAGCCGTATTACTATTTCCATTTAATTACAAAATTAGAACTGGTCTTTTAGGAAGATACCATTCTTTAAAGGAATTAAAAAAGTTTCAAAATACTAATTCTTTCTCTGACGTATATTGGTTTCATGTATCATCTTTTGGAGAATTTCAGCAGATAGAATCTATTATTTCAAATATAAAAAATAGCAATGCTAATGCTGGGATTCTGGTATCATTTTTTTCTCCATCTGGATACAATAATGTTGATAATAACAATATTGATTGTAAGATATATCTTCCATTTGATTTCTTTTGGTCAGTCTTTAGAAGCTTAAAAGTAGTTAAACCTAAAAAAATAATTTTTGCTTCATATGATATTTGGCCCAACATCCTTCTTATGGCGCGCTTTTTACATATTGATACTGTATTAATCTCTGCAAGAATTCACAATGATAGTTTCAAGTTAAGAGCTTTAGGAAAGAGTATTTATAGAGCTATATACAGTCTTATTGATGAAATATTTACCGTCAATAATCATGATTTAGAAAATATAAAATTAATTATTCCAAATAAGAAAGTTGAAGCGATGGGAAATCCTCGTTTTGACATAGCATTAGAAAAGGAATCTAATGTTAAGATTAAATTTGATATAGATTATAAATTGAAAAATAAGCTATTTTTATTTGCTAGCTTATGGCCTGAGGATGATGCAATACTTTTTCCTAAGATTTTTGATCTATTAGATAGCAATAATGACACAAAGATTATTCTTATTCCTCATGAACTATCAGATAAATCAATTAATTATTACCAAAAGCAAGCTAGTAGGAAAAATGTATCCTCTATAGTAATAGAAGATTATGTCGATTTATCAGATTTAAAAGAACGGGTTGTTATCGTAAATGCTATGGGAATTTTATATAAGTTATATTGGCAAACATATATATCATATATAGGTGGAGGATTTTCAAAAAATGGTATTCATAATGTTATGGAACCAGCTGTCGCATCCAATCCTATCATTTTTGGGCCGAATTATTCAAATGGCAACTTTCTTGAAGCAGAAGAATTATTATCTACATCATCAGCATTTACAGTTAAATCCAATCTAGGGTTAATGGAAGTTCTAGATAAGCTTAATGATGTGAATGTGTACAATTTAGCAAGTACATCTTCAAGAAGGTCTATGGAGAGTAATATGGGATCTACAAAGAAGTTATTATCGAGGATAGTAGAATGAGTAAGTTATTTAAATATGAGGATATTTTTCTTATCCCCAACTTAATTACCTATTTAAGATTTTTATTAATTGCTCCACTAATTATCACTTTCAATCTTGATATGAAAACTTATTTTTATGCTATATTAGCTGTTTCTTTGTTGTCAGATTTTTTCGATGGATTAGCAGCAAGGAAGTTAAATCAACAATCAGAGCTAGGAAAGGCATTAGATCCTATTGCAGATGGAATAACTTTATTTGCATTTATAATCTTATTAAACAGCAGAGGAAATATTGCTGACTGGTTTTGCATTTTTTATTTTATCAGACAAATGACAATTTTAATATTTTCACTGATATATTTACCAAAGATAGAAAAGATATATGGCTCTAATATAGTAGGTAAAACTGGAGTGTGTTTTCTTGGTGCTGTTTTATCAATATACGCTTTAGACTTCACACAGTTTTTTTATTTAACAGATCACTTAATTTTAATTTCTGCCATTCTACTTTTCCTTAGCTTGCTAGATTATTTACGTTTTTTCTTTACATTAGACTCTAGAAAATAAAACTTATTGTCATGCTTTATAAATTGTTTTTTGTGTTAATAAATCCTATATTTATTAGACAATATGGCAGACTTTAAATTAGTTTCAGATTTTGAACCATCGGGCGATCAGCCTAGAGCAATCAATGAGCTTGTTGGTGGCATAAAGAATAACTTAAACCATCAGACATTATTGGGTGTTACGGGTTCTGGTAAAACTTATGCTATTGCAAAAGTCATAGAAAAAATTCAAAAACCGACATTGATTATATCGCATAATAAAACTTTAGCAGCACAACTATATGGAGAGTTTAAGAGCTTGTTTCCTCAAAATGCAGTGGAGTACTTTATTAGTTATTATGATTATTATCAGCCCGAATCATATATGCCAATTACTGATACATTCATTGAAAAAGATTTTTCAATGAATGAAGAAATTGATCGTTTAAGATTAAAAACTACAAGTTCGTTACTTCAAAGAAAAGATGTAATTGTAGTCAGTTCAGTATCATGTATTTATGGTTTAGGTTCTCCCAAAGAATGGAAAAACCAAGTTATTCATTTGAAAAAAAATAATCCGATTAGCAGGAGGAATCTTACAGAATCTTTAATTGACATCTATTACAAAAGAAATGATCAAGTTTTAGAAAGATGTAATTTTAGAATCATGGGAGATATTTTTGAAATATTTCCAGCATATGAAGAAACAGCTATTCGAGTTGATATTTTTTCAGATACTATCCAGTCTATTGTTACTTTTAATCCATTAACCGGAGAAGAAATAGTTGAAGTTGATGAATCTCATCTTTTTCCTGCAAGACATTTTGTATCTGATAAATCAAAAAATAAAAGAGTAATTAAGGAGATAAAGAAAGATTTAAAAGATAGGATAGAATTTTTTAACAAGAATGAGAAATTTCTAGAAGAGCAACGCATAACTCAACGCACTAATTTTGATATAGAAATGATTGATGAAATAGGCTATTGTTCTGGTATTGAAAATTACTCTAGATACTTTGATGGAAGAAAAGAAGGTGAAAGACCTTCAACACTCATAGATTTTTTTCCTAAAGATTTTTTAACTGTTATCGATGAATCTCATGTAACTCTTCCACAAATAAAAGGGATGTATAATGGAGACAGAAAAAGAAAAGAAAATTTAATTGAACATGGATTTAGATTGCCAGCTGCATATGATAATAGACCATTGAAATCTGAAGAATTTGAAGCAATTCAAAAACAAGTAATTTATGCTTCTGCAACGCCTGCAGAAAAAGAGCTCGAATTATCTTCTGGTGTAGTCACGGAGTTAATTAATCGTCCAACAGGACTAGTTGATCCTGAGGTCATAATAAAGCCATCTCTTGGTCAAATTGATGACTTAATTAATGAACTCAAAATTCGCGTTGTTAAAAAAGAAAGATGCTTAGTAACTACTTTAACAAAAAAAATGTCAGAAGATTTATCTGAATATCTAAGTACGATGGGTATAAGAGTAAGATATCTTCACTCTGAAGTAAAAACAATCGAAAGAGTAAAAATCTTAAGAGATTTGCGTTTAGGGGATTTTGATGTGCTAGTTGGAATTAATCTATTAAGAGAAGGCCTTGATTTACCAGAGGTTTCTCTTGTTGCAATTTTGGATGCAGATAAAGAAGGATTCTTAAGATCAAAAAGTTCTCTTGTTCAGACTTCTGGTAGGGCAGCTAGGCATATAGATGGTAAGGTTATTTTATATGGAGATAGAATTACAAATTCAATGCAGTATTTGCTTGATGAAACGGACAGAAGAAGAGACATACAATTAGCTTTTAACAAGAAAAATAACATTGTTCCAAAATCAATTCAAAAATCCATTGATGAGATAATGGAATCTACGAGTATAGCTGAATCATTTAGAGATAATGAAATCGAAATTAAGAGAGATATAAAAACAGATAGGTTTTTGAATGAGGATAAGAAAATTGTTTTAGAAATGCTTAGACAAGAAATGTTCGAAGCTGCTGATAGCTTAGAGTTTGAAAAAGCAGCAAACTTAAGAGATGAAATGAAAAAATTAGATAAAGAAATTAGAATAAGTAGATAAGAGGTGAATTATGAATATTGAATTAATTAAACAAAAATCAGGAATTATTGGTGAGAGCGATGAGATTAATCATGTCTTAGATATGGTTGGTCAAGTTGCAGATGTAGATATATCTGTTTTAATTAACGGAGAATCTGGCACAGGAAAAGAGCTTATAAGTAAAGCAATACATTTAGGGAGTAAAAGATCATCTAAAAAATTAGTTATTGTTAATTGTGGAGCCATTCCAGAAGGGATTATTGAGAGTGAGCTATTTGGTCATAAAAAGGGCGCTTATACGGACGCAAGCGAGTCTCGAAAAGGTTATTTTGAAACAGCAAACCAGGGAACAATATTTCTTGATGAAATTGGGGATATGCCGTTAGCAACCCAGGTTAAAGTTTTAAGAGTATTAGAAACAGGAGAATATATGAGAGTAGGCGATTCTGTAGCTAAAAAAACAGATACTAGGGTTATAGCTGCTACTAACAAAGATTTGGCAAAGCTTGTAAAAGAAGGAAAGTTTCGACAAGATCTTTATTATAGACTTAAAACAGTTACAATTAATTTGCCTGCATTAAGACAAAGAAAAAATGATATTCGATTATTAGTGGATAGGTTTGCATTACAGTTTAGCAGAACAAATAATATTAAGTACAAAGGTTTTACTCCGGAAGCAATTAAAGCTATGCAAAAATGTGATTGGCCAGGAAATGTTAGAGAGTTACGAAATTTTGTTGAAAGTGTATTGATTTTGCAAAGAGGAGAGCGAATTACAGGTGAAATTATTGAAAAGCAGCTAGAGAATGAAAATATAGCAGATTTCTCTGATAATCCTGCGCTACCTGTATTGGTTAATCGAGATCCAGATCAAGCAGAAAGAGAATTAATTCTAAGGCAACTATTATTCTTGAGGCAGGATGTTGAAGATATGAAATTATTGCTAAAACAATCTGATTTTTCAACCTTAAATTCTTCTAGAAATATAAATGCAAATTTTGAAAATCGTATTCAAGATAATGAAATTAATAGTTCTGATAGCAATCATTTAATAAAAGGAGAAGTTATTGGTGCTTTTAATACTAGAGACTTAGAAAAAGAAATGATTATTCGTACATTAGAACACTTTAATAATAACAGAAGAGCTGCTGCAAAATCCTTGGATATGAGCGAAAGAACTCTTTATAGAAAAATAAACGATTATGGAATTGAAAAAAAGATTAACAAAAATAATTAGTTTTCATCTAATTTTTTTATTATTTGGATGTGCTTATTATTCTATGGCAGGATCAATTCCTGTGAATATTAAGAATGTATCTATTCCATTGTTTAATAATGAAACAGTAGAATTCGAATTGTCAGAAAAATTAACATCAGAGATTATTCAAGAAATCAGTAGTCAAAATATTATAAAGATAACAAATGATATCGATAGTGATAGTATTATCAATGGATCAATCACTTCTGTATCAGATGGCCCATATGTTTTCAATAACAATGAACAAGTGAGTGAATATAGATTTTCACTATCTGTAAAAGTTGCTTGGATTGACAATACAGATGATAGTGCATTATTTGAGAAAACATTTTCTGCATTTGGCACATATAGTATCGATAATGATCCTTCTTCTGACGGATTAGATAATGATAATGATGGTATTATTGATGGAGATGATAGCGATGAATTTGGAGATTCAAGAGAATTGGCGATTAATGTTGCAATTAATAAAATTGCAGTTGATATTGTGAACACAGTTCTTTCAACATGGTAAAGTTATGAGCGAAATAAGCATTAAAAATTTAAAAAATTCTATTGGAAAAGAAGTCCAAGTTAATGGATGGGTATACAATATAAGATCGATTGGAAAAATTTGGTTTGTTATTGTCAGAGATGGTACTGGGTATGTCCAGTGTGTTGTTACTAGTAATGATGTTAGCCCAGAAGTTTTTGAACTAGAAAATACACTCACTCAGGAGTCTTCATTAAAAATTAAAGGAACTGTACAGGCAGATACTAGATCTGATAGTGGGGTTGAAATACTTGTTACTGATATAGACGTAGTACATATATCAGAAGAGTACCCAATTGCATTGAAAGATCACGGGGTAAGTTTCTTGATGGATAACAGGCATCTGTGGCTGAGATCAAAGAAGCAATTTGCTATTATAAAAATCAGACAAAGATTGATTAAATCAATTAGAGATTTTTTTGATAGCAGAGATTTTGTTTTAGTAGACTCCCCTATGTTTACTGGAAATGCTGTAGAAGGGACAACTACTTTATTCGAAACTGAATATTTTAATCGATCAGCATATTTAACTCAAAGCGGTCAATTATATCAAGAAGCTGCTGCCATGGCATTTGGAAAAACATATTGTTTTGGTCCATGTTTTAGAGCAGAAAAATCAAAAACAAGAAAACATCTAACAGAATTTTGGATGGTTGAGCCTGAAATGGCATATTGTGATATCCATCAAAATATGGATATTATTGAAGAGTTTATGTCATATATAGTAGCTGATTGTCTGGAGCACTGTGTTGAAGAACTAAAGATTTTAGAGAGAGATGTTTCAAAGTTATCTAATATTTCATCTCCATTTCCACGTATATCTTATGATGAAGCTGTAGATATATTACACAAGAACAATCATGAATTTGAATACGGAAGTGATTTTGGAGCACCAGATGAAGAAATGCTCGCAACGCAATTTGATAAACCTGTAATGGTTCATTCATGGCCTCATGAAACTAAGGCGTTCTATATGAAAAGAGATAAAACTGATAAGTACGCTCTGGGAGTTGATGTCATTGCACCTGAAGGCTATGGTGAGATAGTAGGTGGCGGACAGAGAGAAGATGAACATGATCTTTTGGTAAAACGTATCAAAGGTCATGGACTACCTGTTAGTGCATTTAAATGGTATCTTGATCTTAGAAAGTATGGATCAGTGCCTCACTCTGGATTTGGGCTTGGACTAGAAAGAATGGTTTCTTGGGTATGTGGAATTGATCATATTAGACAGACTATTCCTTTCCCTAGAACGATGGGAAGATTAGAGCCATAATGAAATTTAAAGGAAGAATTGCTGTTTTTGGGGGAAGAGATATTACTGAATCAATTTATAATGATACGGTAGAAGTCGGTAAGAGGATGGCAAGTGAAAATTGGTTAGTATTTTGTGGTGGAGGTGAAGGAGTAATGGAGGCCATTGCTAAGGGAGTCTCAATGAATGATGGTGTATGTATTGGGATCCTTAAAGATAAAGATTTCAAATCTGGAAATGATTTTTTATCTATTCCAATTTCAACAGGTCTTGATATTACAAGGAATGCTTTAATTAGTTATAATTGCGATGTTGGAGTGGCGATTTCTGGAGCTTATGGAACTTTAAGTGAAATAGCATTTACATTAGCTCAAGATAAGCCGCTGATTGCATATAATAGTTGGGATATACCAAAATCTATTAGTACGAATTCTGTTGATTCATTAATAACGGAAGTAAAAAATTGTCTAAATCAATAAAAGTCGGTGTCTGTCAGATTAATCCTATCTTAGGAAACTTTGATTATAATTATCAGAAGTTGTTAGATAACTATAATCAAGCTATTGACAAAGGAGCAAATTTAGTGATTTTCCCCGAAATGGTTGTTACGGGATATCCGCCGCAAGATCTACTTTTTTCAAAATCTTTTATTAAGAAAAACTTAGAAGTATTACATAATTTTTCTAAAAAAGTCTCTTCTCCATGTATTGTAGGATTTATTGATGAAAAGGATGGAAAATTATTTAATTCAGCTGCAATCTGCGAAAAAGGGAAGGTAGTTAAAGTTTATAATAAGATTCTTCTTCCTAATTACGACGTTTTTGATGAAAATCGCTACTTTGAAAATGGATCTGAAATTGGTGACTTTAAAATCAATATTGATGGAACTGATTTTACTTGTGTTGTACAAATATGCGAAGATTTATGGGAAGATAATTATAGTAGAAAGCTTTCTGAGGAAATTGTTACAATGAGCCCAGATCTTATTGTGAATATCTCGGCCTCTCCATATCATAAGAATCGTAAAAATATTAGAAAAGATTTAATCGTAAGAAATTTTGGTGATGCTAACTGTCCTTTTGTGTATTGCAATCTTATTGGCGGGCAAGATGAGCTTATATTTGATGGAAATTCTATGGTATTTAACTCAGATATGAATTTAATAGCTGAGGGAAAGAATTTTGAAGAAGATTTAATTATTGTTGATACAGATTCTGGCTTAATAAATGAGAACGAAGTAGAGATTAATAATGAAATTTATAGTGCATTAACACTTGGAATTAAAGATTATTTTTCTAAAACTGGTCATCAAAAAGCAGTAATAGGTTTAAGCGGTGGAATAGATTCTGCGCTGGTAGCATGTCTTGCTGTTGATGCACTTGGATCAGAGAATGTTTATTTAGTTTCTATGCCTTCAAGATTCTCTAGTGAGCACAGTAAAACTGACGCAAAACAATTAGCACAGAATTTAAATGCACATTTTGACACAGTTGATATCGATAGTTTATTTGAGAAATATTTAGATGTACTTAATCCAAAATTTAAAGGATTAGAGAGTAATGTTGCTGAGGAGAATATTCAATCAAGAATTAGAGGAAATATATTAATGGCACTTTCCAATAAGTTTGGTTGTTTAGTATTATCTACAGGAAATAAAACAGAGCTTGCCCTAGGATATTGTACTCTTTATGGAGATATGAGTGGTGGATTGTCAGCTATTGGAGATTTATCAAAAACAGAAGTTTATAATCTTGCAAAATGGAAAAATAAAGTAAGTAATAATATTATTCCTGATAGCTCTATTACAAAACCACCATCTGCAGAATTGGCTCCAAATCAAGTAGATCCATTTGATTATGATTTAATTAGCCCTATTGTTGATAAGATAGTATTGGGAGAAGATATATCAAGAGATGTAGCTGATACTGACTTAGGCGATATAGTTACGAGAATCAATCATAACGAACACAAAAGAAGGCAAGCTGCACCTGTATTGCGTATAAGTAAAAAAGCTTTTGGAATAGGTAGAAGAGTACCGATAGTGAATCATTTTGATGAGTAATATTAATTTAATCCGCAACTTTTGTATTATTGCCCATATTGATCACGGAAAATCAACTTTAGCAGATAGATTGCTCGAGGATACTGGTACAATTTCTAAAAAGAATATGCAAGCTCAGGTTCTGGATAATATGGATTTAGAACGCGAAAGAGGTATCACTATTAAGAGTCATTCAATTCGCATTAATTATGAAGATTATATACTTAATCTTATTGATACTCCAGGACATATTGATTTTACTTATGAAGTTTCTAGAACATTATCTGCTAGTGAAGGAGCATTATTGATTGTAGATGCCGCACAAGGCATAGAAGCTCAAACTGTAACAAACTATTTGCTAGCTTTAGATAATGATTTAACAATTATTCCAATAATCAATAAAGTAGATTTGCCTAATGCAGATATTGAGAATGTCACGAACCAGATTATTGAACTTACTGGTTGCAAAGAAGAAGAAATATTGCTTGCTAGCGCTAAAAGTGGAGAAGGTGTTCAAGGCATAATCGATACAATTATTGATAAGATTCCTCCACCAGAACCTCCGAAAAATGATGCTTTTAAAGCATTAATTTTTGACTCAATTTATGATCGATATAGAGGTGTTGTAGCCTATATTCGTGTTTATGAAGGCTCTATTAGTCGAGGTAGTAAAATTAAATTTTTTTCTCATAATACTTATTATGATGTCGATGAAGTAGGTCATTTTGTAATTGATAGAAAAAAATCTGACTCTTTAGAAGCTGGAGAAGTGGGATATATTATTGCAAATGTTAGAGACATAGAACATGTGTTACCTGGCGATACAGTAACGAAGGTAAATAAGCCATGCAAGGAAGTTCTTCCTGGATTTCAAAAAATTAAACCAATGGTATTTTCTGGACTATTTCCAGCTGATGCTGCAGAATATGATGATTTACGCACTGCGCTTGAAAAATTAAAATTAAATGACGCTTCTTTATCATTTGAGCCGGAAGTGAGTGATGCACTAGGATTTGGATATCGATGTGGTTTTCTAGGCCTATTACACATGGAAATAATACAAGAAAGACTAGAACGAGAATTCAATCTTTCAATTGTTACTACTAGTCCAAATGTTAAATATTTGGCAAATCTTAAAGATGGTAGCCAAATTGAGGTACAACGACCTGCTTTATTGCCAGAACCAAAGATCTTAGATAGTATAATGGAGCCCATTGTTACTGCAGAAATTTTAACTCCGGTAGACTATATTGGTAATGTCATGAAAATTTGTCAAGAGAAAAGAGGTAAGTATAAATCAACTTCTTATCTTTCCAGCTCTAAAGTTCAATTAATTTATGATTTACCTCTAGGTGAAATATTATTTGATTTTTATGACAGTATTAAGTCTGGATCAAAAGGATATGCATCATTTGATTATACTTTTAAGGAATATAAAGAGAGCAAGCTAGATAGATTGGATATTCTTATTAATAAGGAGCCGGTAGATGCCTTATCAATGATTTGCTCAAAAAAAGATTCTTATCACAGAGGATTAGCTCTTTGTCAGAAACTTAAAGAGTTAATTCCTAGACATCAAATTCAAATTCCAATTCAAGCATCTATTGGTACTAGAGTAATTGCACGTACTAATATTGCTCCATTTAGAAAAAATGTAACTGAAAAACTATATGGAGGAGATGTTACTCGAAAAAATAAGCTATTACAGAAGCAGAAAAAAGGAAAGAAGAGAATGAGAATGATTGGAAGAGTTGAAGTTCCACAAGAGGCATTATTAGCTGTTTTAAAGATTTGATATGATCCAAGATTATTTTCAAAAATCTAAATCTCCTTTCTATAGTTTTGTTATTACCTTACCTATTTTTTTAATATATGAACTAGGTCTTTTTTTAATGAGAGGTACTGAGTTCAATTATATTAAAAATGGAGCTGATGTTTTAATAGAAAATGCTATTTCAACATTAGGATTTGATATTTTTTATATATCATCTAGCTTATTTTTGATAGCATTTTTTACTATAGCCTATTACCAGAAAAAAAATTACGATTCTTTTAAGATCTACAAATCATACCTCTCTCTAATGTTATTTGAATCGTTGATTTATGCTTCTTTATTACTTTTTTTGCTTGGAAACATGGGTCTCTACTTAATGGATGTTTCTGTTGAAAATATACAATTCAATCTAATCTTATCATTAGGAGCTGGAATCTATGAAGAGTTAATATTTAGAGTATTTCTGTTTTTTATTCTTTATCGACTAGTTAAGTTCATTTTTAAGTCCATGGGTCATTTTTCTACACAATTTTTTGCTTTATTCTTATCTTCTATTTTATTTTCCTCATTTCATTTCATGGGCGCAGAATCATTTGCTCAAGATGCATTTACAATTCGATTTATTGCTGGAATATTATTAGGATTTTTATATATCAATAGAGGTTTTGGTATTACAGCTATCACTCATTCATTTTATGATATATTTGTTATTTTTCAGTTAACTTAGCATATGAGAAAAATAATGTTTTTTATCCTGTTTTCAGGGTCAATTGTTGGGCAGTCTGTAATTGATACATTATCTGTAACTGTATATCCAGAGTTTTCATATCCTGGAGTATCAATAGAATACAAGTTTGATACAGATTCGATATCACAATACAATTTTCAAATACCTAGTGGAATCGATTCAGTCTTATATACAATATCAAATAATGAATCTGAATTTGAAGAAATTGTAGAAATAAGCGATAATATTTTGACTACAATCAAGCAAAATGGGAACCATACTATTTATTTATTTTTAGACAGATTTATTAACGATCCAGGTCCTAGAGATTTTTTATACTTATTTGAATCTGCTACAAGCGTAGATGCATTAATACTAAGTTTTCAAGTACCATTTGCTGCAAAAGACTTTATTGCTGATGCAGGAAATGTCAAATTAGAAAAAATCCGTGATCAGAATGGATTGACATTTATGCAAGGTATAGATAGCAATTATTCAAAATTTGATAAGAAAGAACTGTTTTTTAGTTATTATAACCCACATGGATTTACATCCATTCAGTATGCTGCCAATATAAGCACTGAAAATACATCTCTTGAACCACCAATCACTGCAAGCGAAAGATTTGTTAGGTATCCCTTTTTAACATGGGAACCAATGGTTATTTTCCTATTATTAACTTTAGTAATGGTATTTTTATATGAATTATCCAATAGAAAAGAAAAAAATGATTAAATATTTATCACTTTTTATTTTTTGCATAGCAATCTTTAGTTGCGATATAAAAAAGGATGCAATAGGCGCAAATGATGACCTCGTTGTTCTTGCTGCTAAAGAAGATAGGGATGATATACGAAGTTTGTTATCTATTGTATTTAACGATACTCTCTTAACACCCGAACCAGAACCTTTTTACAATGTAAAATTTGCAAATCCTAGTAGCTATGACGCTCTAAAAACCCAGACCAATCTAATTATTGCTTCTATTGGAGATTATGAGCTTAATCCTGCAACTAAGCTCGTTAGAGAATTGTTAGGCAAGAAAGCATTTAATAATACACTGGAAAATAACCCCGTTATTTTATCCAGAGACCAGTTTGCTAAAAACCAATTATTTATGATATTGAGCGGTGCAAAAACAAGTGATATTAAAGAATATTTGCTCAAGAATGGAAATTCAATTAAAAATGAATTTGATCAGAATTTTGACAAAAAACAGTCACAATACTTTTTGACATCTAAACGCCAAGAAGAGCTAGAAGCTCAATTATTATTAGATTATGAATGGACAATTAATTTGCCATGGGGCTGGGAGATGATTAGAAATAATCCAGACTCAAACTTTGTTTGGATTGGTCAAGAAATGCCTTTTAGATGGATTGCTATACAATGGAGGGATGGCAATTATTTTTCTGAAGAAGATGCAATGTATGTAGCTGATAATTTTCCTCAAACATTCTTTAAATCACAGCAATATAATAAAGAATTTTTATCAATTGATTGGGTAGATTATAGAGAAGATGTAGCCTATAGATTATCTGGATTATGGGAATCTATCGATGAGGCAAAAGGAGGTCCATTTGTAGGATATTTATTTTATGACTATGCGTCTGATAGAACATTTTATGTAACATATATGGTTTTTAATCCAGGCGGGAAAAAAGCATTTTATATGAAGCAAATGGAATTATTTTCTAAAACACTTAAGACAGATTAATGAAAAAATTAGTTATACTTCCCACCTATAATGAAGCAAAGAATATCAGTAATATTATTGATATACTTTTAAACTTAGGTATAGATATAGATATTTTGATTGTAGATGATAATTCTCCGGATAATACAGCTCAAATTGTTAAGCAATATAATAGCAATAATGTTTTTATAGAAGAAAGAGCAGAAAAAAATGGTCTAGGTTCTGCATATATACATGGCTTTAACTGGGCCTTAGAAAATAGGTATGATAAGATTATTCAAATGGATGCTGATTTATCTCATGATCCAAGTGAAGTGCCCGCCATGTTTGATTTATTAAATAGTTATGATTTAGTCATAGGAAGTAGATATGATGGTGGATTACGAGTTATAAATTGGCCAATCAGTAGGCTTTACATCAGTTATTTCGCTAATCTTTATGCGAGATTGATTACAGGAGTACCTATTAAAGATTTAACTGCTGGTTTCAAAGGGTGGAAATCAGAGACCTTACACTTAATTAATTTTAATGAAAGTTCATCGCAGGGTTATTGTTTTCAGATTGAGACATCATTTCGAGCTTATCAAAAAGCTTGTAAGTTAGTTGAACATCCAATAGTATTTACAGATCGCACTGTTGGCGAATCTAAAATGAGTAAAAATGTAATGATTGAAGCAATTTTTAAGGTCTGGTTATTTGGATTCTGGAGATTATTTAAACTAAAAAAATAGATGAAGAAACATTATTTAACTTTCGAAAAATCTTTAAAAGATTTAGACCATGATATTGATAATTTAATTTCTATCGATTCTGAGTCTGATAAATTAAATCAATTAAAGGTAGAGAGGAATGAGAAAGAAAAAGAAATCTTTTCAGATTTGAGTGCATGGGAGACAGTACAGGTCGCTAGACATCCTAATAGACCTTATACATTAGACTATATTGATGCGTGGTGCGATGATTTTATTGAATTGCATGGGGATAAAGCATTCGCTGATGATCACGCTGTAGTAGCCGGTATTGGTACGATTGGTACACATCGAGTAGCTATTATAGGACAACAAAAAGGTAGAAATACAAAAGAAAATCTACATAGAAATTTTGGGATGATGAAACCTGAGGGCTATCGTAAAGCATTACGTGTTATGAAGATGGCAGAAAAATTCAATTTACCTATTGTGACTTTAATTGATACTCCAGGAGCTGATCCAGGTATTGCGGCAGAAGAGAGAGGTCAAGGATACGCTATTGCAAATAATTTAATAGAAATGGCTTCCATAGATACACAAATTTTATCCGTAGTTATTGGAGAGGGTGCCAGCGGTGGCGCTTTAGGAATTGGTTTATGTGATAAAATGTTAATGTTAGAAAATACTTGGTTTTCAGTGATTAGTCCAGAAGGCTGCGCCTCAATTTTATGGAAAGACTCTTCGAAAGCTCCAGAAGCAGCTGAAGCATTGAAGCTTAGACCTAAGGATCTGATGGAACATGATATTTGTAATATGATTATCTATGAGCCAATAGGTGGCGCACATCGTCATTTTGATGAGACCATTTTAATTGTAAAAAATGCTGTTATTAATGAGATTGATTCTTTTGAGAAAGATGCTAATACCACTTATTTAGATTCTAGAGTAGCTAGATATGATAAATTAGGTGTTTTTAGAGAATTCTAATAGAAGTCAAAACGATAATCTTCAATTTCAGATTCGTCGCGAAGTGCTTGCAACCAATGACCCCAAATTAAATTTTGTCTTTGAATAATTAAACTGAACTTTAATGATTCTTTCTTTTCTTCAAAGTCTGATTCATTTACTTCATCAACTTCTAATACTTTAATAAATACTTGTCCTCTTATTGTTGGAAGTGGGCCAAATACATCACCTGTATTGGCATTAAGCAATGCTCCAGCTACATAGTTACTTTTTCCAATTGATTCAAAACTTCCTACTAAATTTCCACTATCTTCTGCGATGTATTCAAAGTCAGGATTATTTTTAGATATATCAGCAAGCGTTACTGTTTCGCTATCAAGTTTTTTTGAAATATCTTGCGCAATATTTTTAATATTTCTTTCTTTAACTTTTGCCAAATATTCTGTCTTCAATTCTTCTTTAACTTCTTCAAAATCCATTGTTTTTTCTTTTGATATAGAGTCTAAATAGAAGATAAGAAAATAATTATCGTTACTTACCACGTCAGAGATATCACCAGGATTACTATTAAAAGCAAACCTTACAGCATCTCTTGCAACTCCAATATCTTGAATAAAGATTGACTCTTTTTGTACTCCGCTCGCATCACTAATAGTCATTCCTAGAGAATCTGCTAATTCAATAAATCCATTTTCTTTAGCGTCTAAAGAAAAAATGATAGCCGTATCACTTAGATTGCTTTCAGTGTCTTTGCCGGGAGATACAGTTAAAAGAATATGAGAAGCATCGACTTGTTCTGTTCCATCTTCTAATGTTTTTTTATCATTTATTTTAATGACATGATAACCAAAACTTGTTAATACAGGACCAACCAAGTCACCCGATTTAGCTTCAAAAGCTGCTTTGTCAAATTCTGATACCATTTGACCTTTATTAAACCATCCAAGTTTTCCACCTTTTAGCGAATCAGCGCTCATGCTGTTGCTAGGATCTTCAGTATACATATTTGCTATATTAGCAAAACTTTCACCTTGATTAATACGGTACATTAGATTTTCAACTTCAAGCTTTGTACGTAGCGAATCGTTAGAACTAGAAACTATAGGCCATTTAACATATTTCATATAACGCATTTCTGACTGATTATAATCTTCAATGTTTTCATCATATAATTCAGTTAATTCTTGATCAGTAGGTCGACCTGACATCATACCATCAAAGAAATCACTGCCATCTAGAGCTTTATCTGTGATATGTAGTATTTCAATCTTATAGTTTATAAATCGAGATCTATAACTATCTATAATATCTTGTTCTGAACTAGAGGCACTATTAATAACTAATTGTTGAAGCTTATAATTTGGAAGATAGACATCGCGCATAAATTCTTCAATTGGACGCCAATCTAATTCTCCTGGATTGAGAATTGCATCCATATATTTTTCTAAATCAAATTGTCCGGCAGTTTGAAAAGCGGTGCTTCCTTGCAAGAATGCAGGAGGATTATTCTGAAGCTGATAAAGAACTTCTTCGTCGCTTACAACAATATTATTTTTTTCAATTTGATCTTGAATTAGTAAATCTTGTATAATTCTTTCCCAAACTACTGCACGAATATATTCTCTATCTTCATCAGATATATCTTGTCCAGATTGGGATTGTAATCTGATAATTTCGTCATTGACCAAACGATTAAAATTTTCATATAAAATTGGTTTACCATTTAATGATCCAACATGACTTCCATTTTGCTGACCAAAGATATCGCCAATGCTAGCTCCGCCGACAAGGCCACCAATAGCCATACTTGTAACAAAGAGAACTAAAATAGTCCACATCACTACTTGCATTCGATTACGCATGTTTGTAATAATACCCATAAGCATGGAATTTATATAAGCATAGATGGGAAAGCAAAACTATTTACATAAAGTATTTACGTGATTTTGTTTAAAAAACTCGGTATTATTGTTTCATGCGTTTTTTATTACTCATATTGTTGTTGACACCAGGAATTTCTCAAAATAAGACAATTGAATTAAATAATGTTCTCGATGGCACATTTCGTACATCTGGAATAGGA
>JAAZXT010000023.1 GCA_014240005.1 Fidelibacterota bacterium
ACAGAATGAATATCCGATTGATTAATAGGCTCAATATCAAATACATCTACTTCAAACCCCTTAACAAGCAGTTGATGAAGCATGGTTCCAAATCGTCCAAATCCAATAATGCTTACTCTATTCATTGCTATCAATCCTTTCTACTGCCAAGAATAATGTTAAATTTTTCTTCAAATCATGGATATCATTTTCAAGGATATTTAGTCCATATTTCTCTGCAGAATTTCTACTAGCTATTACTCCGACATGATCAGGTAATTTGCCTTCTGCAAGATCTTGGGCTGCTTTAGCAGTATCATCTTCTTCTACTAGCTTTTTTGACCAAAATTTTTCGGCTAAATAATCTTTGCACTGCTTTAGGGCTTGTTCATGAGAATGAATCTCTTCGATGTCCCCTAGTGCAATATTATCTTTTGCTAATAAGTTTTGACTAATCTCAACATAAAACATATCAATAATCTTGCACTGATTTTTTGCAAGCGCTTCAACGCTTTCAATAACCACTCCTCCTTGCGCATTTTCCATTGCAAAAATTCCTGTATCAATAGTCTTTTTTGTTAAACCATCTAATACATTCATTGAACTAACCAAATACTCTAGCTCAAAATCTGTAATACCAAATTTTTGGCAATACGATTTTGCTGCTTCCTCACTAAAACTTCCCTCTATTCCTTGTATACCAATTGTTTTCATCTGCTTTCCAATATGTGTTTAATTGCTTCAATATAACCGTGCTTACCTTTGCCATAATATTGGGCCAAACAAACACTTTTTATCACTGATATTTTTCTAAAATTTTCTCGATTATGGATATCTGATAAATGCACCTCTATTGTCTTTAATTGTGTCGCAACAATCGCATCTCTTAATGCATATGAATAATGAGTCAATGCGCCTGGATTGATAATCATATAGTCTGCACTATGACACTTCTCATGCATAAAATCAATAATAGACCCTTCGGAATTCGATTGGAAAAATTCTAAGCTTAAATCAGCGCATATTTCATGATTTTCTATCCAAGTATTTACCTCTGACAAAGACTCAGATCCGTATACTTCAGGCTCTCTTTCTCCTAATAAATTTAAATTAGGTCCATTTATAATAATAATATTCATAATACCTCTAAACTTTCTTCAATATGATCTAATGTTATTGCACTGCTAATGTCTGCTGTTCCAATCTCTGAAATTAAAACAAACCTTATTTTTTCTTCTCTGAACTTCTTATCTCTCTTTACAAATTCAAGGATATGCTTTTTTTCTTTAATATCAATAGATGGTAAGGTAAAACTAGATAAGGTTTTTAACCCTAAACGATACTCTTCATGGTTTAAACTTCCAATCGTATGTGAAAGATGCAGCGCACACTTCATTCCATAGATAATAGCCTCTCCATGAAGTAAAGTTTTATACTCAAAATAAGCCTCAAGACCATGTCCAATAGTATGGCCAAAATTTAAAATCATCCTTAAGTCATTCTCATTCACATCTTTGCTAACGACTTCGCTTTTAATCTCACAAGATCGTAAAATAATTTTTCTAAGAACATCCTCATCTCTTTTTGTAAGAATATTGGACATATTCTCTACGATATAATCAAATAGATCTCTATCATAAATAAAGCCATATTTAATGGCTTCTGCTAATGAAGCATTTATTTCTCGCTGTGGCAATGTAGATAAGAAAGATATGTCAATAATCACTGCGTCTGGCTGGTGTATTCTGCCTATTAAATTCTTTCCACTGTCTAAATTCAC
>JAAZXT010000058.1 GCA_014240005.1 Fidelibacterota bacterium
AATTATCTTGATTGGCTAAGTTATTGGTGTGGACATTTAAATGATGTAGATATTGCTGCTGTAAAATCGATTGATATTCTTAAAAAAGAATTAGCCTAGAATTTTTTAAAAACTAGAACTGAGTTATGTCCACCGAATCCGAAAGAATTACTCATCGTAATAGTAAGATTGGATTCAATGCTCTTATTTGGAACATAATTTAAATCACATTCAGGATCAGGAGTTTCATAATTGATAGTAGGAGGGATGATTCCATGATTCATGGCATAGATGCAGTTAATTGCTTCAATTGCGCCTGTAGCTCCCAACATGTGACCTGTCATAGACTTTGTAGAGCTAACTAATAAGTCTTTTGCCTGATTTCCAAATACTTGTTTAATAGCTTGGGTTTCTAACATATCATTATAATACGTAGAAGTCCCATGTGCATTAATATAGCTTACTTCATCTTTATTGATACTAGCATCTTTTAATGCTAGATCAATAGCGCTTGCGGCGCCTTTGCTTTCATTGTGAGGTTGGGTGATATGATAAGCATCGTTTGTAATGCCATAGCCTACAATTTCTGCTAAAATATTAGCACCTCTTTTTTGTGCACTATCTAACGATTCCAGAACTAGCATAGCTGATCCTTCAGACATAATAAATCCATCTCTATTTTTATCAAAAGGCTTAGATGCGCTTTGGGGATTGTCATTATTTTTTGATAAAGCTTTCATGTTTGAGAATCCAGACAAGGTTAGAGGAGTTATTCCTCCTTCAGAGCCTCCACATACCATTGTATTTATTTGATTGGATTGAATTAATCTGTAAGCCATTCCTATCGCATCGCTGGCAGAAGAACATGCAGTAGAAAGAGAAAAATTTGGTCCATGGAACCCGTATTTAATTGCTATTTGACCACCCGCGATATTTGGAATCATTTTTGGTATGAAATGAGGAGACACACCTCTTTGACCTTTCTTTAATAGTTTGGTTTGTTCTTCCTCTAATGTGTGCATACCGCCTACACCGGTACCTAAAATTACACCTACATTTGAAGAGTCAAGGCCTGAGCTTTTTATAGCCTGATCTGCAGCTATCATAGCAAACATAGTATAACGATCAAGCTTTCTAGATTCTTTATGTTCAAAAAAAGTTAGAGGATCAAAGTCAGTAATTTCTCCAGCAATTTTAACATTAAAGTTTTCTGTATCGAAACTTTTAATAAGTTTAATACCTGATTTACCATGAATCAGATTATTCCAAAGGTCTTTGGATGATACTCCCAGAGGAGAAATGCTACCTTCTCCAGTAATAACAACTCTATTTGACAAGATTATTTAGCGTGATTGTTAACGTATTCAAATGCAGCACCAACAGTAGTAATTTTTTCTGCATCTTCATCTGGAATGTCTAGATCAAACTCTTCTTCAAATTCCATAATCAATTCTACAGTGTCTAATGAATCTGCACCTAAATCATCAAGAAAGCTTGCTTCAGTGACTACTCTTGATTCATCAACGCCTAATTTGTCCATAATAATATTCTTTATTTTATCATTTGATGACATAACTCTCACTCCTATCTAGTTTAATGATATTCCACCATCTATATGAAATGTTTGCCCGGTAATATAACTGGCTTCATCGGAAGATAAAAACAAAATCATTTTTCCAATATCTTCTGGTTTTCCAAATTTTTTCAATGGTATTCTATTTAAATAATTATTTTTTACTGTATCTGTTAAATGTGAGATCATATCTGTTTCAATTACTCCTGGAGCAATGCAATTAACGGTGATATCTCTTCGACCCACTTCTTTAGCAAGTGATTTTGTAAATGCTAACAATCCTCCTTTAGATGCGGAATAATTGCTTTGTCCTTTATTGCCATCGGTACCTGCAATAGAAGAAATATTAATAATTCTACCATTTTTGTTTTTAATCATATCTTTTAATAAAATTCTTGTTAGATAGAACGGTCCATTTAAGTTAACATCTAAAACTTTTTGCCATTCATCCGTTTTCATTTTTAATAAGATATTATCCATATGGATACCAGCATTATTTACCAAGATATCAATAGAACCAGAATGTTCTTTTGAGAAATTATATAATTCTTCTATAGATTTTTCATTTGAAATATCACAACAGTATGGGATAATGTTATCAATATTTTGGATTGATTTCAGAGATTCTTCTGAGGTAGCCACTCCAATAACTTTTATTCCATTGGCTGCAAGCATCATGGAAATTGTCTTGCCAATACCTCTAGATGCTCCTGTAACTAATGCTGTTTTACCTGAATAATTAAACATGTAAATATTCCTCTACATCATTATAGTTATTAAAATTAGAAATATGAAACAATTCATCTATCTTTTTGATGATTCCTGATAATACTTTCTTGGGACCTATTTCTATAAAATTATTATTTATCTCACCTAACCTTTGAACGCTATCAAACCATAACACAGGATTGTCAATTTGCTCAATTAAAGCTTTTTTTATCTCATCTGGATTAGACCTTAGCGTTGCATCATAGTTGGATACAATAGGGACATGGGGTTCATTGAATGTCGCATTTGAGATAATCTCTTTTAATGCAGGTTTTGCATTTGACATTAACTTTGAATGGAATGCACCACTGACAGGAAGAGAAATAATGCGTTTTGCTCCATTAGTTTTTAACTCTTCTGATACAGATTGCATAGAATCTGCTGATCCTGATATAACAATTTGTTGATCTGAATTAATATTAGCTACTTGAGTATCTGTGCCTTTACAAATATCTGAAATTTTTTCTTTATTCATTCCTATTACAGCACTCATTTTACCTTCAGTATTTTTTTCACATTTATGCATTGCTTTTGCACGAACATTTACAATTTGAAGACCTGTTTCAAAAGTATAGGTATTATTAGCATATAAAGCAGAAAATTCACCGAGACTATGTCCTGCAACTACTGCAGGTATATGATTGTTATCTTTTATAATATCAAAAATAATACAGGAATAAATATAAATTGCTACTTGAGCATGATTTGTTTGTCTTAGAACGGCTTCATTATCGTCAAACATAATATCAGAGATATTATATCCAAGCACTTCATTAGATAAATCAATTTTATCTGTAGCTAATGTCGAGTGTTGATAAAGTTTTAATCCCATTCCAGGACGATGAGAACCTTGTCCTGAGAAAATAAAACAATTACTCATTAGTTCTGATCGACAGGTTTTCCTTTATAGTACAGGATTCCGTCATGATAATATGCATGATGCGGTAGATGCTCTTCTCCAGTATTTTTACATGTAACTGTATGTACTAAGGAAGACTTATAGTGAGTTCTTCTCTTTTTCGATCTTGTTTTTGACTGTCTTTTTTTAGGTAACATTTTCTTTCCTTAACCATGGGCAATATAAACAAATAAATCTTTGGAATAAAATAATTTTTATAATTCTATTTTATCTACCCAACAATCATATCCTAGTTGATTTCTAATATCATTTGCAGTCATAGAAGCATCTTCTCTAGATAAAAAACTGCCATATCTGACTCGATATTTTAACTTTTCATTTGAATCATTTTTCTGTATAAAAGCTTCAAAATTATAATTATTTAATATTTTTACAACATCTTCTGCATCTGCAAAAGTCGCTTTAGCTGCTACCTGTATTGTGAAATAGGTATTATTTGTTTGTTCTTCTTGTTTATTTAATGTTTCTGTAGGAGTTGTTACCATATCCGGTACATTTTTTTCCAAAATAGTATTTAACCATTTATCGTTTAACTCTTGAGTAAAGAGTATAGAAGAAGATATAATCAGTAATAAGAAATATCTAATCATCGAAAAAGAATCCTATTTCTTTGTATGCGTTTTCATTGCTATCAGATCCATGAGTGGCATTCATAGAGATATCGGTACCATACTTTTGTCTAATAGTTCCAGTATCAGCTTTCTGAGAATCTGTTGCACCCATTAAGTTTCTCCATTCAACCACGGCATTTTCTTTTTCTAGCTTCATTACGTGACATTCATATGATGTCATAAACTCGACTAATTCATCAAAGAAAGGTTTATCTTGATGAATATCATAGAAAGCACAAGCTTGTTCATTTGAAAGATTTAAAGTTTTTTCTTCAACAATATCAAAGCCATTATCTAAGATATCTTTCCTAATATCTTCAAGATGACCTTTTTTCATTGCATCCGGTTTAATAATTGCGAGCGTATTTTTCATATTTTATCCTATTAATGATTTCATTGTAATGCCAATCTCAGATACAGTATTTGCTACTGAGATTCCACATTCTTTTAGTATCTTAATTTTAGCTTCAGCTGTTTCAGATCCTTCTGATATTATTGCTCCAGCATGACCCATTCTTTTTCCTTTTGGAGCAGTTTGACCCGCTATAAAGGAAACTACAGGTTTATTTAAATTTTCTTTCACCCATCTTGCAGCATCATTTTCCATATTTCCACCTATTTCACCAATCATAACAATCCCTTTGGTATCATCATCGTTTTGAAAATGTTTTAATATGTCTATCATGCTTGAACCAATAACCGGATCTCCGCCAATACCTACTGCGGTTGTAATCCCCAGTCCAACATTAACTACTTGGTCGATAGCTTCGTATGTTAAGGTTCCCGATCTTGATAATATTCCTACAGATCCTTTTTTACATATAAATCCTGGCGTAATTCCAATCTTTGATTCTTCTGCTGTAATTACTCCTGGGCAATTTGGTCCAATTAAAGTGCTAGAAGATTTGTCGAGCATATTTTTAACTGTAACCATATCTCTAGTAGGAATACCTTCAGATATACAGACTATTAGTTCAATATTTTCTTGAATCGCCTCCATAATTGCTTTTGCTGCAAATTTTGGAGGTACAAAAATAACAGAAGCATCAATTTGAAATTCTTTTTTGGCATCATGAATAGAATTAAATACAGGTAATTGTTTACTAGTTGCTTTTTGCCCACCTTTTCCTGGTGTGACACCACACACAACTTTTGAACTATACTCAATCATTTGTTCTGCATGAAATAATCCTTCAGATCCAGTGATTCCTTGAACTAATATATTTGTATTCTTATTTAATAGAATTGACATATTATTTTATCATCTCCACAGCTTTTGTTGCAGCTTCATCGATGGTTTCTGCGCTTATGAGTTCAATATCAGATTCATCAAGTATTTTTTTAGCCAATTTGGCATTGGTTCCTTGTAGCCTTACAACAACTACAACATCTAATTCTAATTCTTTTACAGCTTGTATAACACCGTTAGCTACTCTATCACATCGGACAATTCCACCAAATATATTGATTAAAATAGACTTCACATTTTTATCAGATAAGATAATTTTAAAACCATTTTTAATCGTTTCTACATTAGCAGCTCCACCTACATCCAGAAAGTTTGCAGGTTCACCTCCGCAATGCTTTACTATGTCCATGGTAGCCATTGCTAATCCTGCACCATTAACCATACATCCTACATTGCCATCTAGCTTGATATAATTTAATCCATATTCAGCAGCTTTGAGCTCCAACGGATCTTCTTCTGATTGATCATGATAAGCAGCAATCTCAGGATGTCTAAACAGAGCATTAGAATCAATATCTACTTTTGCATCAAGGGCTATAATTTCTTCGTCAGTTGTTAATACAAGAGGATTAACCTCTAGAAGGGAACAGTCTGATTCAAGATAACACTTATATAAATTTTTAAACATTTGCTCAACATTTTGAAATTTTTCAAGCGACAAAGATGTTATTATTTCTTTAACTGCATTATCTAAAGAGTTAGCTGAATCGTTAATCCATGCTTTGATAATTTTTTCAGGATTATTTTCTGCTACTTCTTCGATATCAACACCACCTTCGCTAGAAACTATGAATACATCAGAGTTCTTAGATCTGTCAAATGTAATAGCGAAATAATATTCTTTTTCAATATCTAAAGCCTCAGTAATAAGAATTTTATTAACCATTTTACCTTCTGGACCTGTTTGGTGAGTGATTAAGTTCATTCCTAAAATCGTATTAGCAGCATTTTGAGCATCTTCAAACGTAGGACAGTATTTAACTCCACCACCTTTTCCTCTACCTCCAGCATGAATCTGTGCTTTAACAATTACAGCTTCAGTATGAAAATCAGCTTGTACTTTTTTAATAGTATTGTCAATATCTTTACTACTATCAATAGCATAACCTTCCTGAATAGGAACATTAAATTTTTTCAGAATTTCTTTAGCTTGGTATTCGTGAATTTTCATATTAATCCATATAAGGATAACGGTAATCCTTAGGTGGCTCAAATGTTTCTTTAATTGTTCTTGGTGAGGTCCATCTTAGAAGATTAAGCATAGATCCACCCTTATCATTTGTACCGGAAGCTCGACTACCTCCAAAAGGTTGTTGTCCTACAACAGCACCAGTTGGTTTATCATTTATATAGAAATTACCAGCTGCGAATCTTAGTGTTGATTTTACTTCTTCAGCAATAGCTTTATCTTCTGAAAAAACACATCCAGTTAATGCATAAGGGGAAGTATTATCAATAAGATCTAATGTTTCTGACCATTTATTGTTATCATAAACATAAATTGTCAGTACTGGTCCAAAAATTTCTTCTTCTAAAGTTTTAAAGTGAGGATTAGTTGTTACAATAACGGTAGGTTGAATGAAATATCCTTTTGATTTATCATATGTGCCTCCACATAAAACGTTACAATCATCTGCGTCATTAGCAAAATCAATATAAGAAGCAATCTTATCAAAAGCATTTTCATCAATAACAGCATTAACAAAGTTCTTCAAATCTTCAGTTGGTCCAACATCAATAGTTGCAACTTCTTTGATTAGTTTCTCTTTAATTTCATTCCATTGATTTTTAGGAAGATAAGCCCTAGACATTGCTGAGCATTTTTGTCCTTGGTACTCAAATGCTCCTCGAACCATTCCAGTTACTAAAGCATCAATATTCGCAGATTCATGTGCTATACAGAAATCTTTTCCACCTGTTTCTCCGACGAGCTTAGGATAGTTTTTATAATTCTCTATATTATTAGATACCGTTTTCCATATTGACCTAAATGTTTCTGTAGATCCGGTAAAATGAACACCAGCCAGGTCTTTATGATTTAAAACTTTGTTTCCAATTTGTGATCCAGATCCTGGAAGAAAATTAACAACTCCATCAGGAAGCCCAGCTTCTTTATAGAGTTCCATAATTACATAAGATGAATAAATAACACTACTTGCTGGTTTCCACAGTACTGTATTACCAACAACAGCAGGAGCAATAGCTAAATTTCCTCCAATACT
>JAAZXT010000022.1:0-30000 GCA_014240005.1 Fidelibacterota bacterium
CTGCTACTACATCTGGTGGTGCTACTCCTAGTAATACTTGTAGTACTAATGTTAATAGAGCTATTGCTGGAAATGGTATAGGTTCAAATGTTACTAAAGTAAAAACCATTAATAATATTATGAGACTATGATACCCAGCTAAAGTTAATCCTATCGGCGTACTTAGATTTAATAAAAAAATTGCTAGTAAAACACTAAAAACAAACCATTTTTTTTGAGAAAACCAATAGAGCATCGATGATGATATAATTTTATAAGACTCATTCATTGGACCAAATTTATTTAATAAATCAGGAAAAGATAACACTTATGTTATAATTGCTTGACTGGTTGACTAATTCTGGTGTAATGTCAGAGCGAGATTTACCTCTATTTTAAATGGTTTTAATATAAATAAAAAATAATGCAACTATTTCCAAGATGGACAAATAATTTTACTGGCATATTCCTGACAGGAGTGTTCCTTTTACTATTCTCGTTATCTTCTTTTATTTGGTATTATGGATCACCGTATTATACTGATGTAGGTTATGCACCAGTTCAACCTGTACCATACAGCCATAAATTACACGCTGGAGATATGGGTATAGACTGTCGTTACTGCCATGTTGGAGTCGAACAATCTTATTCTGCTGTCATTCCACCTACAGAAACTTGTATGGGTTGTCACACATATGTAAAGACAGATAGTGAAAAATTAAAATTGGTTAGAGAGAGTTGGGAAACTGGAAAACCAATTGAGTGGATTAAAGTTCATATGCTACCAGAGTACGCATATTTTAATCACAGCGTACACGTTAATTCGGGAGTCGCCTGTATATCTTGTCATGGAAATATAGCAGAAATGGAAGTGGTCTATCAGGTTAAGCCCTTGAGTATGGATTGGTGTTTAGATTGCCATAGGTCTGATACTCCAGAGATTAGACCTAAGAATGAAGTAACAAATATGTATTGGACTCCACCGGCAGATTACGATGATTTTGTATCATCTTGGGTAGAGCAGCATGGAGATGCAAGACCTGTAGGAGATTGTCAAAAATGTCACAGATAAAAAATAAGTCAGAAGAATTTGTAAAGACTAACCAAGTCGATCAAAATACTGTTCAATCGTATGAATTTGGTTATTGGAAGAGCTTAAAAGATATTTCTTCTTCAGATGATTATGATAGATATTTAAAACAATCTGAACATCATGAAGATAACGGACTGTCTAGAAGAAATTTCTTATCATTAGTAGCAGCATCAGTAGCTTTAGCAGGTTTAGAAGGTTGTAAAAAACCTGTACAAAAAATTATTCCATATGTAGAGGCTGAAATAGCAACTATACCTGGAATTCCTAAACACTATGCAAGTACTATGCCTTTTAAAAATAATGCTCTAGGAGTAATTATTGAGAATCATGATGAAAGGCCAGTAAAAGTTGAAGGTAATGAAAAACATCCTGCATCAATGGGTAAATCTAATTCTTTTTCTCAAGCTACTACATTAGATATGTATGATCCTGATAGGTCTAGAGGTATTAGATCTAATGGGAAGAAGGTAGATTGGTTAGAGTATATTAAATATGCTCAATCAATAAATGATTCAAAAGGAAAGGGATTGGCAGTTTTGTTACAAGAGTCTTCATCGCCAACAATGCAGTTTATGCATAACAAATTTAAGAAAGCATATCCAAATGGAGATTGGATTGTATATGAACCGGTGAATAATGAGAATTTATATAAAGGGATTGAAAAAGCTTTTGGTAAAAAATTACAACCCTTCAATCGCTTAGAAAATGCGCAGACAATTCTTTCTATAGGGTCTGACTTCTTAGGCGTTGAAGATAATTCTGTGTATCATACACGAAAATTTGCTCAAAATAGAGACTTAGAAGATGAAAAAAGCACAATGAATAGATTATATGTTGTAGAGAGCTTTATGACTCCTACTGGATCTAGTGCAGATCATCGTTTAAATGTTCCAAATCATGAGTTTGCTTTAGTTTTAAGAGAGCTTGCTGGAGAATTAAAAAAATTAGGATTAAGAATTGATGCTAAGCCGGTGAAAACTTCTAACCATTTATGGATTAAAACCGTTGCAGAAGATTTAATAAAGAATAAGGGACAATCTATTATTCTTGGTGGAAGCGACTTATCAGCAGATATTCATTGTTTAATTGCAGGTATTAATAACCAATTAAAGGCACCAATTGATTATTACCCACTAAATAAAGCACATGTTACCTCAATGGAAGATTTCAAGTCATTATGTAAGAAAATGGCTAAAGGTTCAATAGATAATCTAATTATCTTAGGAGGTAATCCAGTATATGACGCTCCGTCTGATTGTAATTTTGAAGCATCTCTTAAGAAAGTAAAATCTGCGGTTCATTTAAGCAATTTTTATGATGAGACTTCAAAACATTGTCAATGGCATATTGCACAAGCTCACTTCTTTGAAACTTGGGGAGATGCAATGACATATGATGGTTATGCAAGTATTATTCAACCACAAATTAGACCGCTCTTTGATTCAAAAAGTGCAGTGCAGGTTTTAACTCCTGTTATTTTTAAAGAAGATAGAAGTTCTTATGATATAGTTAAAAAAGTTTGGGAAAATAGTATTATTAATGAGGCAAATTTCGAAAGAAAATGGGAAAAAATCTTGCATGAAGGGGTTTATACTAAGCCATTATTAAGCAGTCAAAAAGTTCGTACTCAAAATAAAATTTCTACAGCAGTACTAAATAAAGACCAAACTCTTGATGATAATAAATTTGAAATAATCTTTACACCATCTTCTTCTGTTTATGATGGAAGATATGCGAATAATGGTTGGTTGCAAGAGATCCCAAAGCCGATAACTAGTTTGACATGGGATAACGCTGCTTTTGTTAGTATGAAAGTTGCAAAAAAATTAAATATTAAGAATGGCCAGATGATTGAAATATCATTAGGGAATGCAAGTGTTAAAGTTCCAGCATGGATTGTACCTGGACAAAATCAAAAAACAATTACGCTTGAATTAGGCTATGGTAGAGAATTTTCTGGTAGAATTGGTAGTGGTGTAGGTTTCAATGTATATCCATTAAGAACGAGTTCAAATATGGGTTATGCGATGAATGCTGATATTAAAACTCTTAACGAGACATATCCATTAGCAAGCACTCAAGAGCATTATGGTCTTGAAGAAGATAAACTTGCGGCACCAGGATTTAGCGACTTATCTACAAATGAAGTACAATCAAGAATTCCTGACTTAGTGAAGCAGTCAACATTAGAAAAGTATAAAAAACATCCCGAGTTTGTTCAGGATATAGTTGAAGAACATAAGCCAGATAAGAGCAGAAGTTGGGCAGACCATTCAATGTATAATCCTGAACCTGAATATGATTATTCAAAAGGGCATCAATGGGGTATGTCGATAGATTTGACAAGCTGTACCAGTTGCAATGCTTGTTCTATTGCTTGTCAGAGTGAGAATAATATTCCTGTAGTGGGTAAGCAACAGGTAATGAACGGTAGGGAGATGCATTGGATTCGTATCGATAATTATTTTTCTGGCGATCCTGACAATCCAGAAGTATCTACGCAATCTGTTGCATGCGTACATTGTGAATTAGCGCCTTGTGAACAGGTGTGTCCAGTAGGGGCAACTACTCACTCTACAGATGGCGTGAATCAAATGACTTATAATCGTTGCTTAGGTACAAGATACTGTGCGAATAATTGTCCTTATAAGGTGAGAAAGTTTAATTTTTACAATTATACAAGAGATCTTCCAGAAGTAGTACAGATGGCCATGAATCCTGATGTAAGTATGCGTTTTAGAGGGGTTATGGAAAAATGTACTTATTGTTATCAGCGCGTAAGTGAAGCTCGTATTAAAGCAGACAATGAAAATAGAGATTTAGTTGATGGAGATATTAAGGTAGCTTGTGCACAATCTTGTCCAGCTGATGCTATTAAATTTGGGGATATCAATGATCCAAATAGTGAAGTTAGCAAAGCAAAAAGACGCAACCGTGATTATGCTTTATTAGGACAGCTTGGTACTAGTCCAAGAACCACATATCTTGCAAAAATTAGAAATCAAAATCCTAAGCTATCTTCAAATAATCATCAGGGAGCACATCATTAGATGTTGGATAATAAAGTAAAGTCAAAAGCAGAAGTTCGTGCTGAGAAATTACTTCCTGGTAATCAAAACTTTACTACTATTACTAATGATATAGCAGGAGTTCCTGAGGCTAAGACTCCAGTTCAATGGTGGCTTTTATTTGGATTTGCTTTATCTCTATTATCTATTTTTGTTGGTACTCTCGGCTTCCTTGTGTGGGAAGGTACTGGAATTTGGGGTATTAATAATCCTGTATTCTGGGGCTGGGCTATTATTAATTTTGTTTGGTGGGTAGGAATTGGTCATGCTGGAACTTTAATATCTGCTATCTTACATTTGTTTAGGCAAAATTGGAGAAATGCTATTAATCGATTTGCTGAAACAATGACACTTTTTGCTGTTATTTGTGCATTAGTTTTTCCAGGAATACACGTTGGTAGAATTTGGGTAGCTTACTGGTTCTTACCTCTACCAAATCAAATGGGAATGTGGCCAAATATGAGAAGTCCATTAATATGGGATTTCTTTGCTGTATTCACATATTTTACAGTATCACTATTATTCTGGTATACTGGATTAATTCCAGATTTAGCGACACTAAGAGATAGAGCAAAAACAAATTTAAAAAGAAAAATTTATGGATTCTTTGCATTGGGTTGGAGAGGTGGAAATAGACAATGGCAGCACTATGAACTAGCTTATCTAGTTCTTGCGGGAATATCTACTCCTCTAGTTTTATCAGTGCATAGCGTTGTTAGTTCTGACTTTGCTACTAGTATAATACCAGGTTGGCATACAACAATATTTCCTCCTTATTTTGTAGCAGGAGCTATTTATTCTGGATTTGGAATGGTAATGACATTATCTCTTATAGCAAGAAAAGTATACAATTTAGGTCATATTATAACTGTTGAACATCTTGATAAGATGGCACAAATTATGTTATTAACTGGCTCTATGGTTGGTTATGCCTATGCAATGGAATTCTTTGTTGCCTGGTATAGTGGAAATCAATATGAGTCATTTGCTTTTATTAATAGGGCTTTAGGTCCGTATTGGTGGGGATATTGGGCAATGATCTTTTGTAATGTTATTGTTCCTCAATTTTTCTGGTTTGAACGTTATAGAAGACATATTCCATTTTTATTTATCACATCAATTCTAGTAAATATTGGAATGTGGTTTGAGCGATTTGTAATTGTAGTTATTTCATTACATAGGGATTTTATGCCAGGCGCTTGGGCAATGTACAATCCTACAATATTTGATGTTTCAATTTATTTAGGCACATTTGGACTGTTTTTTACAGGATTCCTATTATTCTTAAGATTCTTACCAATGGTTTCTATTGCTGAAGCAAAATTAGTATTACCAGAGTCTAATCCTCATCATGGACATAAAGAATGAATACATACGGTATAATAGCAAAATTTGATACTCCTGTAGCATTAGTTCATGCTGCAGAGAAAGTAAGGAATGCAGGATTTAAAGATTTTGACTGTCATTCTCCGTTTCCAATTCATGGTATGGATGATGCGATGGGACTTAAACGATCTAAACTAGGTTATGTTATTGGTGCGATGGGGTTAACCGGAGCTTTATTTGGTTTTGGATTACAAACTTGGATCCATTCAATTGAATATCCAATGAATATTAGTGGAAAGCCCTTTTTTGCTTATCCGGCATACGCAATTATTACATTTGAACTTATGGTCCTATTTAGTGCTTTTGGAGCAGTCTTTGGAATGATGTATTTTAATAGAATACCTCGATTCCATCATCCTGTATTCTATTCAGATAAATTTTCTAGGGTTACAAGTGATGCGTTCTATGTTAGTATTGAAATTTCAGATCCAAAATATAACGAAGAAGAAGTAAAGTCATTTTTAAAACAAATTGGTGGTACAGAGATTGAGGTGTTAAAAGATGAGAATTAATATATTATTTCTAAGCCTATTATTTTTAACCGGTTGTTTTAGAGGTGCAAAATTTGAAGAACCTCCAATTCATTTAAATCCTAATATGGATAACCAGCAAAAATATAGATCATTAGAAGAAAGTTATTTCTTTGAAGATGGTTCTACTATGAGAACTCCAATCGAAGGAACTGTTGCTAAAGGCCAGTATAATGATAATGCCTCATTCTTAACTGGTAAAAATGAAGATGGATTATATTTAGTAGATAATCCGATAGTATTATCAGCAGAAGTATTGGATAGGGGACAAGATAGATTTAATATTTATTGTACTCCATGTCATTCTCAAGTAGGAAACGGTAAAGGTATTGTTACTCAGTATGATTACCCTGTTATTCCTTCTAATTTGCATGATGAGCGTATTCGTACGCAACCTGATGGTGAAATGTTTAATACAATTCGATATGGATTACGTAGTATGCCTGCATATGGATATCAACTAAAGACAGATGATATATGGTCTATTGTCCATTATGTTAGAGCATTACAGAAAAGCCAGAATGCTACTTTTGAAGATTTACCAAAAGATGAACAAGAAAAGATTGCCAAAAAATCATGAAATTAGATTCAAAAACATACCATTATAGCTCAAAAAAGTCTACTAACCTTATTTTAATGTTCGCAGGTATAGCATTAATTAGTATTGCTTGGTTTACTGGATTTGAATCGAAAGAATTTTATTTTTCTTATCTTACTTCATTCTTTTTTTGGTTAAGTATTATACTTGGTGGTATGTTTTTTACATTTGTCCACCATGCTTTTTCTGCTACATGGAGTGTTGCTATTAGAAGAGTGATGGAAAATACTCTTATGCTAATGCCAATATTTACAATGCTATTTTTCCCAATTATTGCAGGTATGGAAATGCTATTTAAATGGCTTCCAGATCATAGTTATTGGCTTACACATAGTTTTGAAGCTGATCATTTGATACAACACAAACTGCCTTTTTTAAATAAACAATTTTTTCTACAAAGAGCAGTAGCATACTTTAGTTTATGGAATGTTATAGCATTTTATATTTATTTCACCTCTACTAAACATGATACTACAGGTGATCATAATGCATTAAAAAGTTTAAAGAATTTTACTATGAGTCCTATGGGAGTATTACTATTTACAAGTATTAGTTTTGCGGGATTAGATTGGCTCATGAGCTTAGATCCGCATTGGTATTCTACAATGTATGGGGTGTATACTTTTGCAGGATCATTCTTAGCATTCTTAGCATTCTTGACATTTACACTAACTCGCTTGAAAGATCAAGGGTACTTAGAGAATATTGTTTCAGAGGAACATTTTCATGATCTTGGTAAATATTTATTTGCGTTTACAGTTTTCTATTGCTACATCGCTGGAGCACAATTCTATTTTATTTGGTATGCTAATATCCCAGAAGAAACTATCTGGTATCTTCATAGGTGGGTAGGTTCTTGGAAAACAATAAGTCTTTTATTAATAGTTGGTAAGTTTGTCATTCCATTCTTTATCCTAGTCTTTAGAGGTTCAAAAAGAAATATAAGGTTGCTACAATTGATGTCTATATGGATACTGTTTATGCATTACATCGATATTAATTTTATTGTGATGCCAACTCTTCACCATCAGAATTTTCATTTTGGAATTTATGATATTGCTAGCATGCTAGGATTTGCCGCTATATTTATTGGTGGTTTTAGATATATCATGTCAAGAAGTCCACTAGTGCCTGTTAATGATCCAGAGTTAGTACATTCAATTAATCATAGGAATCACTAATCATGAGCAATGTAGGTTACGAAAAGCGAGATATCCCAGTTAAGCCAGTAATAATTGGAGGGGTTATATTTGTTTTAACAATTGTAGTCACCCTTTTTCTTCTATTCGAATATTATGTACGTGTTTTAGATGATACTGTTTATGAATTTAAATTAAGCAAGCGATCAAAAAAATTAATTGAGTTAAGAAAATCAGAAAGCGAAACTCTCAATAGCTATAAGGTCATCGATCAAGAGAAAGAAATTTATCATATACCTATTAATCAATCAAAAGAGTTATTACTAGATGATCAAAAAAAATAATCTACTTTTAGTGTTTTTGTTTTTAAATCATTTATTGTTTTCACAAACATTAAAAGAACAATTTCCGGCAGATTCTCCAATAGATGTTATAGAGCAATTGGGAGATTATATTCCTCTAGATACTATATTTATTGACGGATCTGGTGAAACAGTTACTCTAAAGGATTTATTTCAAAAAAATATTCCTACAATTCTTACATTAAATTATTTTGAATGTCCGATGCTTTGTACTCTTGTGCTAAATGGGTTAGCTGAATCAATTGAAAAGCTAACATTAAATGCCGGAGAGGAATATCAGATTATTACTATCGACATTAATCCTAATGAAAGCACAGCATTTGCAAATCAAAAGAAAAAAAATTATATAGCAGGATATAATCTTAAAAACATTAAAAATGATTGGCATTTTTTAACTGGCGATCAAGAGAGTATAAAAAAAGTTGCTGATAGCATAGGATTTATATACTACTATGATAAAGATAGAGATGAATACATGCATCCTGCAGCAATTTCTGTATTAAGTCCTGAAGGAAAAATCTCACGTTATTTATATGGAGTTCAATTCTTAGAAAAAGATTTAAAACTGAGTTTACTAGAGGCTGGTGAAGGGAAAATAGGAAGTACACTTGATAAAATAATTCTGTCTTGTTATACTTATAATCCTTACAAAAATACTTATACACTTTTTGCTACCAATGTTATGAGATTCGGAGGTATATTAACTATCATTTTTCTAGGTATTGCGATTGTAGGTTACTGGAAAAACGACCATAATTTATTTAGGGGATAATAGTAGAAGACATGGATAGGTTAACCGAATATTTGTTTCCAAAACAGGTGTCAACCTTTGCTGCTGACATTGATAATCTATTTTATTTCATTTTTTATTCATCAATAGCGCTATTTGCTATCGTTGTGCTTGGCATGATGTATTTGGCAATTAAATATCGTTTCAAAAAAGGTGATGAAGTTCGACTTACCAGCAGTAAAGATCATAGTAATATATTAGAGTCTTTATTTTTTATTGTTCCCCTCATACTGGTGAGCATTACATTTGTTTGGGGTATTAGATCTTATTTAAAAATGATTATTGTTCCCGATGACGCAATTGAGATTAAAGTAACTGGACAAAGTTGGTTTTGGACTTTTGATTATCCAGACGGAGGTACAACACTTAATGAGTTTGTTGTACCATCAAATCAACCTATTAAGATTGTTTTATCTTCAAAAGATGTTCTTCATAGCTTCTTTATTCCTGTAATGAGAAGTAAGATGGATGCATTACCGAATAGATATAACGTGATGTGGTTTGAGGCTCAACAAGAAGGAGTATATGATATATTTTGTACTGAATACTGTGGAACAGGACACTCTCAAATGGGAGCAAAAGTTGTTGTGATGAAGCCTGCCCAATATGAGGCATGGGTTGCAGAGCTTGGATCTGATGATGAGAATATACCTTTAGATGAGCTTGGTGCTAAACTGTATACCAAAAAAGCATGTAATACTTGTCATACCTTAGATGGTTCTGCTTTAGTTGGTCCATCATACTTACAGACAAGCCAGATGTGGGGACAAGAAAGAGTCTTTGATGATGGTACTAGCGCAGTGATTGATAATAATTATATAAGAAGCTCTATACTTGAACCTCAGTCACAAATAGTAGCAGGGTATCAAGGAGTTATGCCTACCTATCAAGGCTTATTGAATGATAGAGAACTAGATGCACTTATTGCTTTCTTAAAATCTTTAGAAGAGGATTCTGAAATTTAACTGTAAATTAATAGGAAAATTTATGATAGAAAATCAAAAAAATTATCTTACTTATCCAAAAGGGATTATGTCATGGCTTTTAACCCTTGATCATAAACGTATCGGTTTAATGTATCTTTTTGGTGGAATAGCTTTTTTCTTTTTAGGTGGGTTATTAGCATTGGGAATGCGACTTGAATTAGCTGCTCCTGGAAATGATTTTATGTCAAATGATACATATAATAATGTATACACTCTGCATGGCGCAATAATGATCTTTTTGTTTATTATTCCCGCAATTCCTGGAGCATTAGGAAATATTTTACTCCCTCTTATGTTAGGTGCAAAAGATGTAGCATTTCCTAGATTAAATCTTGCCAGTTTTTATCTATATACTCTAGGCGCATTATTTACTTTATATACCATTGTTTCAGGTGGAGTAGATACGGGTTGGACATTTTATACGCCTTATTCTACTACTAGTACGTCGAATGTAATACCTATGACAATGGGAATTTTTATTATTGGATTTTCATCGATCTTAACAGGACTAAATTTTATTGCCACTATTCATAAAATGAGAATTCCCGGACTAACATGGTATAAATTGCCATTGTTTGTATGGGCTCTTTATGGCACCTCTTTAGTGCAAATTACAGCAACACCAGTTATTGCAATTACAATGGTTCTACTGATTCTTGAAAGATTATTAGGAATTGGAATTTTTGATCCTGCTCTTGGAGGAGATCCTGTTCTTTATCAACATTTCTTCTGGTTTTATTCTCACCCTGCTGTGTATATCATGATATTACCTGCTTTTGGAATTATCAGTGAAATTATTCCTGTACATTCTAGAAAGAAAATATGGGGATATAAATTCATTGCATTCTCAACATTGTCCATTGCATTTATTGGATTTTTAGTTTGGGGTCACCATATGTTCACTTCCGGACAATCAGTTTTTTCTCAAATTGTTTTTTCCTTTATAACCTATTTTGTAGGTATTCCTACGGGAGTAAAGATATTCAGTTGGATATTAACAATGTATAGAGGACAAGTATCTTTTACCTCTCCAATGTTATATGCTTTATCCTTCTTATTCTTATTTACTATTGGAGGATTAACAGGCATATTTCTTGGAGCTGTAGCATTAGATATTCATTTACATGATACTTATTTTGTAGTTGCTCACTTTCATTATGTTATGCAAGGCGGTACTATTGTTGCCTTCTTAGGAGGACTTCATCATTGGTGGCCTAAATCAATGGGTACAATGTATAATCAAACTGTAGCAAACATTTGTTGTCTTGGAGTATTTTTAGGTTTTAATGGCACATTTTTCCCTCAATTTTTATTAGGTCTTAGAGGGATGCCAAGACGATATGCTACATACGATCCTCAGTATGCAGACTTACATAATTATTCAAGTTTCTGGTCAGCAATATTGGGATTATCTATATTTATTGCAATTATGAATCTGTTATGGTCTTTAAGGAAAAATAATAAATTAGATCCAGGTACTAACCCCTGGGGAGCAATGACCTTAGAATGGACACATACTACGTCACCACCTCATCCACATAATTTTGAAGAAGAACCTGTCCTTGAGCATGGTCCATATGACTATGACAAGGTCATTGTAGAGCCAACATTTAAAAAATGAGTCACGACAATTCATCACCTAGTTTTCTACAGCATCATTTTCATGATGTCAAGCAACAGTATGAAACTTCAAAGCTTGGAATGTGGGCTTTTATTCTTACTGAAGTTTTAACATTCGGCGGATTATTTGTAGCATATATTGTTTATCGTTCATGGTATCCTGAAATGTTTATCAATGCAAACTTACTATTAGACGTTAATAAAGGTCTATTGAACACGGTTGTTTTGATTACAAGTTCTTTAACCATGGCTCTTGCTATTTGGGCAATACAAAAAAAGAACAAAAATCTATCTCTAGTAATGCTAATATTAACATTTATACTTGCTTTCATGTTTCTTGGAATTAAATATCTAGAATATTCTCATAAGTTCGAAGTGGGTCAATTGCCAGGAGAGTATTATAGCTATATGGGACCTGAAATAGCTCATATTAACAATCCTCATATTTTCTTTAGTATTTACTTTATAATGACAGGACTTCATGGATTGCACGTTGCAATTGGCATGGGTCTTATTGGTTGGTTAATTTATGCTACAGCAAAGGGTAGCTTGCATTCTAAATACTATACTCCAATGGAAATGATTGGAATTTTCTGGCATTTAGTTGATTTAATTTGGATTTATTTATTTCCACTATTTTATTTAATAGGATAACATTATGGATCACCAACATCATATTACACCATTAAGCACTTATCTAACTATTGCCACCACTTTATTATTCTTAAGCGGAGTAACCGTATGGGTTTCATATGTAGACCTAGGAGCAATGAATATTGTCATTGCAATGCTTATAGCTACAACAAAAGCTACTCTTGTAGCATTGTTTTTTATGCATCTTTTATGGGATGATAAAAAACTTTTAACAATATTTGTAATGTCATTAATGTTTCTTGGAATCTTTATAACAATCACTCTATTAGATACTAACTTTAGAGGTGGAGTAAATCCTGAAGTACAACTCCCCATCGATAAACGTTCAGACTTTTATGATTCTTTACCTCTTACAGATACTCATGGAAATCCTGTTGATAAGCATGGTAGTAGTCACCCTGAAGAGGATGAGGATCACCATTAAATGAAAAAACAGCTTTTTTTTCAATCTGCTGTAGTTTCAACAATCTTATCTTATTTTTTAATCTTTGTAGGGGGATTGGTACGCGTATCTGGCGCTGGAATGGGATGTCCTAATTGGCCTAAATGTGGTGATGGATGGATGCCTCCAACTAATATAGATATCAATCAAATCAATACTACTTTAGCATGGATTGAATTCACCAATCGTATGTTTGGAGTTATATTGGGAATCTCAATTATTATATTGAATGTTTTAGCAGTATTTTACTTTAGAAAGAATTATAATCTATTGTTTGCATCTATTCTTTCATTGATATTCGTGATAGTTAATGGTGTATTAGGAGGTGTTCTAGTATGGTTTGAATTGAATCCTTACATCAAAACTGTACATATGTTGTTTGCGCTTATTCTCGTATCGATACTTAGTTATATATGCATAAAATCATACAAAATGATTAATACAACACTTTTTAAAGGCTTAAAAAAGAATCCTATCCTTTCAAAAAGTTTAATTGTTTTTTGGATATTAATTGTTGTAGAAATTCTTTTAGGAACCGGTATTAGAACAAATCTTGAACTTGTTTCTATTGAAAATCCTCTTTTATCAAAAGGAGAATTATTAAATGCATTAGATTCATATAAATATTTTCATTCCTTTCTAGGATTTACTTTATTTTTCTTGAGTGCATATATCTACTCCAAATTGAGAACCAATAAACTATATATCGCAAGATTTTTAGGCATATTTATACTTGGTATGATTGTAGTTCAGATTTTTTTAGGCGAGATGATGATTTTCTTTGAGTTGCCTCAATTAACAAGACTTTTTCATACATGGGGCTCATCTTGGCTTGTCGGTGTAGTAATTATATTGTATAATTGCATCAGTAATGAGTATGATAAATAAAAAGTTAATAATTGCATTTTTTTCAGTTTTAATCTTAGGTATTATAGGATTATTTACCATAGATCAGGCGACTCAATCTAGAATTAATAATCTATCTGTTATATCAGAAGTTCCATCTTTTCAATTAGATAATTTTGATGGCACCTCATTTACAGAAAAAAATTTAGACAATAAAATTACTGTAGCTAGTTTTATTTTTACTCAATGTGAAGGTGCATGTCCAATTATGTCAACAAATATGGGATTGTTACAAAAAAGATTTTCAGACTCAGATGCGTTACAGTTTGTTTCTATCACAACAGATCCTGATTATGATTCAAGTAGCGTATTAAAAGAATTTTCTGATAAATATAGTAGTAAAAATAATTGGTTTTTTCTAAGAGGAGATATTAATGACGTTGTTAAATTGTCAGAGGATGGGTTCTTTTTATCTGCAAGCTTATTACCGACTGGACATTCTACACGACTTGTTTTAATTGATAAAGATAGAAATATTAGACAATACTATGAAGGTACTGTTGATGCTAACATCATAGAATTACAGAATGATATCGTAACCCTTATCAATAAAGGTTAGTATGATTAAAAATTTAGTCGAATTGACAAAAGTAAGAATTGGATTTCTTGTTCTTACTACTACAATTATTGGATTTTATCTTGGCTCTCAAGGATCTTTTTCATCATCTCTTTTAATGTATACTATTTTAGGGACATTATTCTCATCTACAGGTGGATCAATCTTAAATAATGTAATTGAAATAGATTCGGACAAGAATATGGAAAGAACTAAAAAAAGAGTTCTTCCAACCAAAAAGATATCATTCAAGTTTGCACTTTTCTTGGGATTAGCTTTTGCAATTACAGGATTATTTATTTTATACTTCAAGGTTAACACTTTGACTGCAACGCTATCCTTTTTAACTATAGCTCTATACCTATTTATTTATACTCCCTTAAAAAGAGTATCATGGATTAATACGTCAATAGGTGCAATTCCTGGCGCAATTCCTCCATTAGGTGGTTGGACAGCAGCTACAAATAGTCTTGATTTAGGTGGAATCGCCCTATTTTTAATACTTTTCTTTTGGCAGCATCCTCATTTTTATGCCATTGCATTTATGTATAAGGATGATTATGCCAATGCAGGATTAAAAATGCTACCAGTAGTTGAAAATGGAGCTAAAAGAACGGTAATACATATCTTTTTACATGCATTAATATTAATACCAATCTCTACTTTACCATTCTTCTTTGGCGACTCTGGAAGAGTATATTTTGTAGGCGCATATCTTTTGAGCAATATTTATATGTTGTGTTGTCTGCCATTCATACTTGAACAATCAAGAGAAAATGCAGTTTTAATTTTTAAAACCTCAATTTATTATTTCCCCTTATTATTCTTCTTAATATTGGCAGATTTATTTATATAAAAACTTCAGATGAAAGAAATAAATAATAAACTAAAAATACTATTAATTGTTATGTCATCATTATTTGTTGTGTACATTTTTTCATCTTCAGACACTACTTTGAATTCAAGTTCGCAATCAACAAGTCTTGTACATCCAGATATAATAGTTTATAAAAGTGCAACGTGCGGTTGTTGCGATGATTGGATTGATCATCTAGAAGATAATAATTTTATAGTTGATACGTATAATAAAGACAATATGAATTTAGCAAAGTTGCAGCTTGGGGGAGTACCACGCAATCTACAATCTTGTCATACAGCAAAAGTTGGAGATTATTTAGTTGAAGGACATGTTCATGCTGAATTGATTACTAAAATATTAAAAGAGAAACCTTCAATTAAAGGACTTGCAGTTCCTGGCATGCCAATGGGTTCACCTGGAATGGAAGGACCAAGAAATGATCCTTATGATGTTTTAGCTTTTAATGAAGATGGTAGTTTTACAATTTATGCTAGCTATAATCAGTGAGAATCTAACTTTTCAATTCTTCTCTGATGTCTGCCGCCTTCAAATTCTACACTTAACCATTGTTTGATGAGTTCTATTGCACGTTCTGATTTAATAAATCGTGAACCAAAAGATAAAACGTTAGCATTGTTATGTAATCTTGATAGATCTATAATTTCATCTGGACCATCATAGAACACAGACGCTCTTATGCCTTTGAATCTATTTGCAGCCATTGCTTCGCCTTGTCCCGATCCTCCAAAAATAACGCCTATTGTATCATTATTTTCTGAAATAAATTGCGCTGCAGGATTGATAAAATCAGGATAGTCATCAGTAGATTCATATTTAAATGCACCAAAATCTTTTACTTCATAGTTCAATTCCAATAAAGACCTTTTGACTTCTTCTTTGAGTTCAAATCCTGCATGATCTGCTGCTAAGACAATTGTTTTATTAGACATTTAGATATTCCTCTATCTTACTTTTAATACTTTCTTTGGTAAAATTAAATTGCATTGCTACATCAGTCCCTGGAGCAGAGAATCCAAAATCATCAATGCCAATTTTTAGACCATTCTGACCAACAAATTTTTCCCAACCCAATGTTGTTCCTGCCTCAATTGAAACTCTTTTTCTGCAATTTGAAGTAAGAATTTTATCTTTATATTCTTTTGATTGTTGTTCAAAGAGTTCCCAACATGGTATATTAACAATTTTTATATTACGATTTATTTCTTTTGCAATAGATAGTGCAAGATGCAATTCTGATCCAGTCGTAAATATAACTAAATCTGGATTGTTAGAATCTAGTACCGTATATGCTCCTTTTTTTACGCCATTTTTAATAATGATCTTATCTAAAGTGCTTACAGGAAGTTTTTGTCTTGTTAGTAATATTGCACTAGGGTTAGTATTATTTTCCATGATTGTTTCAAAGCAGAAATGAGTTTCAATAGCATCTGCTGGTCTAAAAACAAGTAAGTCTGGTATTAAGCGCAAAGACATTGTATGCTCAACGGGTTGATGAGTTGGACCATCTTCTCCTACAAAAATTGAATCATGAGTAAACTCATACATAACATGTAATTTTTGAATAGCAGATAAGCGTATTGCGGAGCGTACATAGTCACTAAATACTAGAAATGTTCCTCCAAATGGGAAAAGCCCTCCATATAAGCTAATACCGTTCATAATTGCTCCCATTGGAAACTCTCTTACTCCAAATGGGATATTTCTACCTTTTAGATTTGATGATGAGAAATCTCCATATGTATTAGCAAAATTTGTAGTACAGTTTGATCCATCAAGATCTGCTGACCCACCTACAATAGTAGGGATATGAGAGGAAAATTTATCTAATGACATACCAAATGCTTTTCTAGTAGCAATGACCTCATTCGGATCAAAGTCAATCAATTCTATTTTTTTGAGTTCAGTAGCTATATCAAATGCATGATTATCTATTGGTTTATCTGCATTCGATATTAGCTCTTTAATGGATTGAAAATTTCTTTGAAAATGTTCTTTTATTTCAGGCGGACAATAAAAGGATTCATCTTTAGGTAATCCTAAATTTTGTTTAGTGCCAATAATTTCTTCTGGGCTAAATGGTGCTCCATGTGATTGGCTTGTATTTTCAAGCGTAGCACTTCCTTTTGCAATAGTAGTATTTCCAATAATAATGCTTGGAAGAGGTGATACTTGAGCATTTTCTATAGCTTTTCTTATTGCTTCATGATTATGTCCATCTATTTCTTGTACGTCCCAGTTCATAGATTTAAATAGCTCTGCATAATTGGTAGAGTTGCATCGAGAAGTTTCACCAGCTATTTGTATATCATTTTTATCATAGAACATTATCAATTGAGATAATTTCCAATGTCCTGCTAGCGTAGCTGTACCAAGCGCTATCGGTTCTTGTAAGTCACCATCTCCAACTAGTACATAAGTATATTGTTTTCTATTTTTTGATGATTCAGCGCTAAGCATTCTTTCTGCCAATGCCATACCTGTTGCCATACCAACTCCTTGTCCCAAGGGACCAGTATTTGCATCTACTCCAGGAGTTTCAATTTCAGGATGACCAGGTGTTCTGCTGTGTAATTGTCTAAATTTTTTCAAATCTTCCATTGTTAAGATGTCGGACAAATAAAGCAACGTATATAACAACATACATGTATGGCCAACTGATAAAACCAAGCGATCTCTTGAATGCCAATCTGGATTATTTGAATCAAATATGAGATACTCTGAATATAAAATATATGAAAAATCTGAAAGAGACATTGGGCCTCCAGGATGCCCAGAGTTTGCTTTTCTTACTCCGTCAATTACCAGACCTTTTATTATACTTACAGTAAATTGATCTTTCTCATCTTTTGTCCAATTACTAAATGTATCTAGTTGTGTATAGTTCATAGATTATACATCTCATTAATAGTTTCGATAGGATTTTTTGATTTGAATATCTCAGACCCTACTACCAATATATCTGCACCTGCATTGATAACATCTTTAGCATTATGCAGTTTTATTCCACCATCTACTTGAATAGCAATCTTATCTCTCAGATTTTTTTCTTTTAATAGTTTATCAATAGAAGAAATTTTTTCTAAGGTAGAAGGTATAAAACTTTGCCCTCCAAAGCCCGGCTCCACAGACATAACGACTATATAGTCAATAAAAGATAAATATTTTTCAACCACTTTAAATGGAGTGTTTGGTTTAATTGCTATCCCACATCTTAGATTATTTTTCTTAATTGTATTGATAATAATTTTAGGAGGGAATGTAAATCTCGGTTCTGTTGTTTCTATATGAAAAGAAATAGCATCTGCACCTGCATCGATGAATGCTGGCAACATATCAAATGGATTACTCACCATTAAATGTACATCAAAAAAAAGATTTGAATGCGGTCGTATGGACTTCACCACAGCAGGGCCAAACGATAGATTAGGAACAAACTGTTGATCCATAATATCTAAATGAAGCCATTCAGCTTCTGAGTCATTACATGGTTTAAGTTCATTTTTCAGATTAGCAAAATCTGCTGCAAGTAAAGATGGTGCTATTATATGATTGTTATTTTTATTCATTATGAGTGATAAATAAAGTACATATTATTTATTCTCAAAAAAAAGGAATTGTTGAAATAGTTGTATCTTTTTTTTACTTTTCTGGACCGACTAGTCGGTTTATGAAAAAACAACAACAAAACAATAAAAAAGATTTGATTGTATCGTCTGCACTTAAAATTATGAGTGAAAAAGGATACTATGGTAGCACCATGGATGACATTGTTGCAGAGTCAAGAATGAGTAAAGGTGCTATTTATCACTATTATAAATCAAAGAAAGAAGTTTATTTGGGAGTGATTGAATCTTTAGAGAATAAATATACAGCAGTATTTGCTGAGATTAATAAAGAAGATAATAGCGCTAAAACATTAAAAAAATTATTTACGACTGTTTCAAGTCAGCTAAAAAAAGACCCTACTTTTTTTAGGTCTTTTTCAACTTTTTGGTCAATTTCCAGGCATGATAAGGATTTTAGAAACGCGATACAGAACATGTATAATCGTTTTCAAAAATTTATAGAATTAATCATAATTGAAGGAATTGATAATAAAGAATTTAAGAAAGTAGATCCTAAGATTTCTGCTCTTTCATTAATTTTAAATCTTGAAGGAGTTTTTTGGTTCACTTTATTTGAATCAAAAGATATAGATGCGGAAACCTATATAGATCAAATTTCAGATTATATTTTAAACGCTTATATGTTAAAAGAAGGGAAATAATAAATGTCCGATAAAGAACAAACTGATAATACAGATAATTCATCTAAAGATTTATCTAACCAAGATGGAACAATTGATTTTAGTAGCATTAAAACTGGTGGTAAATTTTTAACAACGGTTGTAGGTACAAATAAAGTATTTTGTAAGGAAGCTTTTTCAGAAGAAGAGCAAATGATGTATGAAGCAATGTCTGAGTTTGCAGAAAATGAAATTCTTCCAATTGCTCATACAAAAATGGAAGAGAAGAATGAAACTCTTGTTAGAAAACTACTGACACAAATGGGTGAGTTAGGATTCTTAGGAGTGGATATTCCAGAGAAGTATGGCGGTTCAGAATTAACTAAAACAGGGATGTGTATTCTAGCTGAGGGAATTTCTAAAGGCGGTAATGGTTCTTTTGGTACGGTATGGAACGTACAAACTTCAATTGGTGCTTTGGGTATTATCTGGTATGGAAATGACGAGCAAAAACAAAAATGGTTACCAGGTATTAGCGCCGGCACTAAGATGACTGCGTTTGGACTAACAGAGCCCGATGCAGGGTCGGATGCTACAAATTCCAAAACTACCGGCGTTCTATCTGATGATGGGAAACATTACATTGTTAACGGTCAAAAAATATTTATATCAAACGGTGCATGGGCTGACTTATTTACAATAGCTCTCAAGATTGATGGTAAATTTTCATCAATTGTCATTGAAAAAGGTACGCCAGGATTTGAGGTTGGCGCTGAAGAGAAAAAAATGGGAATGCATGGATCTTCTACCGTTCCATTATATTTTACAGATTGTAAAGTTCCTGTAGAAAATCTACTCGGTAAAGTTGGTGAAGGCGCAGGTCCTGCGTTTTGTGCATTAAATATTGGAAGATTCAAACTTGGCGCTTCATCTATCGGAGGAATGATGCTAAGTATTAAAGCGGCGTCGCAATATGCAAAACAAAGAAAAGCTTTCGGTCAATATATATCTGATTTTGGCTCTATTAGAGAGAAACTAGCTGATTCTGTTGTTAAAACATATACAGTAGATAGTATGTGCTATGCTGTGATTGGTAAGCAGCAAGATGCAATTGATGAATTAGATAAGAATGATAAAGATTACTATGTTAAACAAGGGAATATTACAGAGAGATATATTGCAGAAAATTCTATTTGTAAAATTTACGGTAGTGAAGCTGCAGGTAGTGTAATTGATCATTGTTTGCAAGTATTTGGTGGCTATGGATTTATTGAAGAATATCCAATGGCACAAGCTTATAGAGATAATAGAATCCAACGTATCTGGGAAGGTACAAATGAAATTAATAAAATGCTTTGCGGTAGAGCTATGATTGGTAAAGTTCTTAGTGGCGAACTTGGTTTTAGAGAGTATCTAGAGAAAGTAGAAGGTTATTGTAGTGATAATCTTGATAGTGGATATGTTGGAGATTACAAAGATGAAGTTGAATGCATTGAAGCTGCTAAAGCTGTTTATGCCTTAACTCTTAACGAAGCTCTTAGCCAGTATGGTCAAGATATCGGTACTGAACAAGTCGTAATTGAGAATCTTGCAAATATATTAATATATACATATGTAGCAGATAGCACATTAACTAGAGTGCTTCAAAACAAAGACTTATATGCTAAAAAAGATGAAGTTGTAGCAGGTCTATGTGCACAAGTATATATAGCAGAAGAAGGAATGAGAGTGATGGAATATGCTTCAAAAATATTTAATAATATTTTTGATGGAGATGTTCCAGATGATATTGAAGTTAAATTGAATACACTCAGAAGTAGATTATCTTTAAAGTCCAATACTATTGGAATGAAAAAGATTATTGGAGAAAAAACGATACAAGCAGATGGATATCCTATAAAAAATTCTTAAGGAGGAATGATGAATAAAGCAGTTATTGTTGATGGAGTAAGATCACCTATCGGTACAAAGGGGAGTGCTTTGGTTGGAATGCGACCAGATGAAATAGCCGGTCAAGTGATTAAAGGTCTTTTAGATCGTAATAAAAATTTAGATGTAAATCATATTGAAGATGTATCATTAGGATGTGCATTTCCCGAAGGGCCTACAGGAATGTTAGTAGCAAGAGGAGCTGCAATTTTAGCAGGTATTCCAGATACTGCTGCTGCTAATGTTATTAATAGATATTGTGGTTCTGCAATGACATCATTGCATCTTATAAGTACTGCAATTGAATCAGGCGATATTCAAGTGGGTATTGCAGGTGGTGTGGAAGATATGTTTAGTATTCCTCAAGGAGGTTTTGCTCCTGACTTTAATGTCCAATTAGCAGAGGATGACTATTATATTTCTATGGGAGAAGGAGCTGAATTACTAGCTGATAAATTAAATATTTCAAGAGCAGAGCAAGAAGAATTTGCTTACAGATCGCATAATAGAGCAGTTGCTGCACAAGAAGAGGGAAAATTTGATAATGAAATTATTCCAATTACCCTTGAAGATGGATCAGTTTTTGATAAAGATAGCGGACCTAGAACACCTAATAAAGAAAAAATTGAATCTTTAAACCCTGCATTTAGAGCCGATGGAACTGTTACTGCTGCTACAAGTAGTCCATTCTCTATTGGAGCATCTGCTATGCTTTTAACTAGCGAAGCATACGCAAAAGAGCATGGTCTTAAGATTAGAGCTTATATTGAAGGTAGAGCAGTTGCAGGTGTAAACTGGAGAATGTTTGGATCAGGTCCAGTTCCAGCTACGGCTAAAGCACTAAAGAATACAGGACTATCAATAGATGATATTGATGTCATGGAAATCAATGAAGCATTTGCTGCACAAGCTCTTTATTGTGTTAAAGAAGCAAATTGGGATTTAGATAAAGTAAATATAAATGGCGGTGCTGTTGCATTGGGCCATCCTCTTGGAATATCAGGTACAAGAATCATTACTACTCTTCTGAATGTAATGGAACAAAAAGATAAATCTGTTGGACTTGCAACTATGTGTGTGGGAACAGGACAAGGAATTACAACTATTATTAAAAGAGGATCAAACTGATGAGTATTGAAATTAAAAAATGCGCAGTATTAGGCGCAGGAGTAATGGGAGCACAAATTGCAGGGCATATAGCAAATGCAGGGATACCATCTTTATTGTTTGATATAAATGAAGAGCTTGCACACAAAGGAGTGGATGGATTAACAAAATTAAAACCTGCACCTCTTTTTTCTAGTAGCAACGCTTCTCTTATAGCGCCATGTACATATGATAATGACATGGAAAAGTTAAGTGATTGTGATTTAATCATTGAGGCTGTTGCTGAAAAGATTGAAATCAAACATGCGGTATATAAGAATTTGCTACCACATTTAAAAAAAGGTGCTATTCTTGCATCAAATACATCAGGAATTCCATTAGCAAATTTAGTTGAAGTTCTTCCTGAAGATGTTCAGAAAAGTTTTTTAATTGCACACTTTTTTAATCCTCCAAGATATTTGAAATTATTAGAGTTGGTAAAAGGGGAAAAAACATCAGATGAAGTTTATGAAGCAGTTACTGAGTTTGGTGAAACGACGCTAGGTAAAGGTATTGTGCATGCAAAAGATACCCCAGGCTTTATCGGAAATAGGCTTATCAATGCAAATGGTAGACTTGTTATAGAAAAAGCACTAGAAATGGGATTATCTGTAGAAGATGTAGATGCCCTTACTGGCACTTTAATCGGTAACGCAAAAAGTGCGTATTTTAGAACACAAGATATCGTTGGTTTAGATACAGCACTTAATGTTTCTAATAATATGTATGAAAGAGTTACAACAGAAAGTGACGAAGAGAGAGAAAAATTTAGACCACACGACCTATTAGTTAAGCTGGTTGAAGATGGAAGATTAGGTCAAAAAACAGGTTCAGGATGGTACAAAAAAGAAGGAAAAGAAATTCTTTCATTAGATTTGGACACCATGGAATACACTCCTACTAAAAAGACTAGATTTGATACCCTTAGAGTAGGAAAACCTATTAAAGATTTAACAACAAGACTAAAATCAATAACATTTTTAGATGATAAAGCAGCAAAATTTTTGTGGGAATGCAATGCTCCACTATTAATTTATACTGCAGAAATGATTCCAGAGATCGCCGATAGTATTGTTGAAATTGATAATACTATGAAATGGGGCTTTACAAGAGATATTGGAATTTTCGATTCATGGGATGCAATTGGCGTTGAAAAATCTGTCAACAAGATGAAGGAAGAGAATAGAAAGGTTCCTTCATGGGTTGAAGAAATGCTTGCATCTGGAAGAGAGTCATTTTATGAAATTAAGGATGGTGAGATGACATATTGGTGCCCTCTTCAAAAGAAGGCGCTAGTACATAAACCTAGTAAAAAATCATTAAATCTTAATCTATATAAGAATCCAAAAAATACTCTAAAACGTGATTGGAGTGCAAGTATTCATGATATTGGTGATGGTGTATTAAATGTTGAGTTTCACTCTATTTTTGTGCCAGCATTTAATCCTATTGATCGCTCAATGAATGAGATTGTTAAGCATGCGTTAGATATGCTCGAAACTGGAAAATACAAAGGTCTAGTTATTGGTCACCAAGGAAAAAACTGGAGTGCAGGAGCAAATGTTAATGACTTTAAAATGGCTATTGATTCTGGAAACTTGCAAGTGATGGACGCTGGCGTTAAAGCAATGCAAGATGTAACACAAAGAATCAGACATTCAAAATACCCTGTTATTACATGTCCATTTAATTTCGCACTTGGGGGTGGTTTTGAATTCTATGCTTGTTCTTCGCATACTGTAGCATCTGGGGAACTATATGCAGGTCTTGTTGAAGCAATGCAAGGGTTAATACCTGGAGCAGGTGGACATTTGAGAGTATTATTAAATTTATTAGAAAATAATGATGCTAAAAATGTCAACATGAATATTGGACGTCAAGCTCTTGGCTTAATTAATCCAATGACTGTATCTAGAAGTGCAACAGATGCGTTGAAAAAAGGATGGTTACGTAAAAGTGATACTATTGCAATGAATTCTCAACATTTATTAGCACTCGGTAAAAGTAAAGTGCTTGAATTAAGCGATGGAGGGTATCAGTCACCAAAGTATAGAGATGATTTGACATTGCCTGGTATGACCTTAAGAACAATGGCTTCAGTTGGAGCTAAGGCAATGAAAGCGCAAGGAAAAATCTCTGATCATGATGGGTTAGTAGCTTCTAAAACTGCTTATGTATTAAGCGGTGGTAAAAAAGGAGGCTTAATGTCTAAAGTGGATGAACAACATGTGTTAGATATTGAAAGAGAGTGCTTTATGTCACTAGCTGGAGAACCTAAAACACAAGATCGTATTGCGCATTTCTTAAAAACTGGAAAACCATTAAGAAATTAGAAATATCTTTTATTTTTCTAGTAGATAAATAAAATTTTATTTTTAAAAGAGAATCGATATCCGTAAATTCCTCACCATATTCTATTAAAAGAATATGCTTAATTTGGAGAATACTTATGGCAAAATGGTCTAAAAAAACATTCATTGAACACATCAATCAAAGCTGTGAAAATGATGTAGCTATCAATTGTTTGCAGTTGATAGATTTTTCTGAAAAAAATTCTGATGAAATTACATGGGGTACTGGAGATGGTTGTGGAACCATGACTTTTAGATGTAATTCTGATTATGGGGTGTTACCATTATTTCGATTGTCTTCTAATGGAAAGATTAATCTTCAGTTAAATTTTTTAAGAGGTAAAAATTTACATAAACAAATATTAGAGGATATGATTGTAAAATTTGAATCTAATTTTTTAAGACAATATGATCAGGAATCTTATCCGTCTGATTCTTACGAAGAAATAGAAGATTTAATTTGTACACAAAATCAGTTAGATACGTTTATTAAAACTATCGAAGGCTGTATTTATAGATTGAAACAATAAATGAATTTAAAAGTCAAATCTAAGAAAGTTAATGAATTTACATACGAACTATCCATTGTTGCTGAATGGAAAGATATCCAAGCTGATTTTGAGTTATGCAAAAAGAAGGTAGCAAAAAATATTAAAGTAGCAGGATTTCGTAAAGGTAAAATTCCAGACAATATATTAATGTCACAGTATTTAGGGCAAATTGAAATGAATTTTGTTCAAGATTTTTCAGAAAAATATTATATCTTAGCTTTGCAAAAAGAAGAGCTTAATCCTATTAATCAAGCTGCATTAAAAGATATAGATTTTTCATATGAGAAAGATTTTTCTTTTAAATCTGAATTTGAAGTAGAGCCACCACTATCTGTTCCAAAGCTCAAGAAGAATATGGTGACAGTTGAGAAAACAAATTTTATATCTAATGATCAAGAAATAGACGATACAATTAATAATATATTGAATTCTCAAAGTAAAACGGAGAAAATTGAAGAAGGTTCTGCGGAAGGTGATTTTATGATAGCAGATTTTCAAGAAGTTGATGGATCTGGTATCGCTATTATTGGTAAAAAAGAGAAGAAATATATTGCTATAGGACAAGAGCCGTTTATTAATAATAATAAAGAGCTTCTACTAAATAAAAAAGTTGGAGATACAGTTAAAATGACTATTGATTTAGGCTCTGGTGAAAAAGAATATAACATTATAATTGAGTCTATGCAGAGAAGAATGCCACCAAAATTAGATGAAGAATTTGTAAAAACAATGGATCCAAATTGTGAAAGCGTTGAAGAATGGAAAAGTAATATTGAGAAAAGTATTAGCTTAGAGTATGAAAAAAAATCAGAAGAACTTTTTAATTCAGCTATTATCGATCAATTTATCAAATTAGTAGACCCTGTATTACCAACATCAATGCTTGATAACTACTTGAATAATATTGTAAGAGAAGTTGTTGAGAATCAAAGGATGTCATCTCCAGTTACTACTAACAAAGATGGAAATGTGGTTGCGGATATTGATGAAGAAAAAATAAAAGAAGAATACAAGCTATTTGCAGAGAATAATTTAAAATGGTATTTATTGAGGAAAGTCATGATTAAAGATTTAGATATTTCTATCGATAAAAACGCAGTCGATAATTTTATCCAAGAAGCGATTGAAAAAAATGATAGTCAGAAAGCTGAAATTGAAAGATTCTATAAGAAAGAATCTAATAAAGCTAAGCTATCTGATGATTTATTAGATCAAAAAATATTAGACATGTTAAAAGAGCATTCAAAAGTTAAAGAGAAAGATACTAACACAGCAGATCTTCATGCTGGGCATAATCATCCGTAATTATTATGGGACATCTTAGCGGTTTTATAGGAATTTTCACATTACTCTTTATTGCATTTTTATTATCTGAGAATAAAAAGAATATTAATATAAAAACAGTTTCTCTTGGACTCACTTTACAATTTATATTTGCTATTTTTATTCTTAAAACTCCTTTTGGATCTCCTATTTTTAGTTTTTTAGATCAAGCAATTACAACTTTGATTAGTTTTTCTGATTCAGGTGCTAATTTTTTATTTACATCGTATATAGATGGAGTAGGATTTCATCCCGGTTTAGTTAATTTTGCTTTCAAGACCTTACCAACAATTATTTTCTTTTCAAGTTTGGTCTCAGTTTTATATCATTTTGGTGTTATACAAGTAATAGTAAAATTCATAGCCCGCTCTATGCAAAAAACAATGGGTACTAGCGGATCTGAAACATTAAGCGTTGCTGGTAATATCTTTTTAGGACAAACAGAGTCTCCATTAATGGTAAGACCTTTTATTGATAAGATGACTAAATCAGAATTGATGGCAGTCATGACCGGAGGATTTGCAACTGTATCTGGAGGCGTATTAGCAATCTATGTATCATGGCTATCAAATATTCCAGGAATTGCAGGACATTTATTAGCAGCTTCTGTTATGTCAGCTCCAGCAGCACTTGTAATCGCTAAGATTATTTATCCTGAAACAGCAATATCTGATACTATGGGAGATCTTAATATAGAAATCAAACAATCTCATACGAATGGAATGGAAGCATTAAGTACTGGTGCCACCGATGGCTTAAAATTAGCAGCAAATATCGCTGCAATGTTAATTGCATTTATATCCTTTGTGGCTATGGTTAATTTTCTTCTTGCCTTCTTAGGCACATCAATGGAATCTATCTTCGGATTTATATTCAGGCCTTTAGCATGGACAATGGGCGTTCCTTGGCATGAAGCTGAAATGGTAGGGATGTTAATGGGAAAGAAGATTGTTTTAACAGAATTAATTGCTTATGGAGATTTGCAAAGAATTATAGCAGATGGAATGATATCTGAACGTACGGCTATTATTTCCACATATGCTTTATGTGGGTTTTCTAATTTTGGGTCTATTGGTATCCAGTTAGGTGGTATTGGAGCAATGGCACCAAATCGTAAAAAAGATCTAGCAAAATTGGTTACAAAAGCTATGTTTGGTGGTGCGCTAGCTTCGTGGCTAACTGCTACAATTGCAGGCCTTTTAATCTAGTCATTTAAGAAAAATAATATTTTTTAATTTTTTAGTTGGTTATCTGTATAAACCGTTATAATTTGCGTGGCTTTTGCGTCAAAAAAATGCAAAAGAATTTTTTAGTTATTTGAAAATTTACTATGTAGAACCTTTGTCTTTTAATCCTGGAGTCGATATACGAACAAACTTAAACAATACAATTGAGAGTTTGATCCTGGCTCAGGACGAACGCTGGCGGTGTGCTTAACACATGCAAGTCAAGGAGAATTTTATCTTCGGATAAATAGTAAACTGGCGAACGGGTGAGTAACGCGTAAATAACTTGCCTCGGAGATTGGGACAACATTGGGAAACCAGTGCTAATACCAAATAATGCAGCGGGCCCTTCGGGGCATAGTTGTTAAAGTAGGCTTCGGCTTACACTTTGAGATAGATTTGCGTCCGATTAGTTAGTTGGTAGGGTAATAGCCTACCAAGACCGAGATCGGTAGCTGGTCTGAGAGGATGATCAGCCACACTGGAATTGAGATACGGTCCAGACTCCTACGGGAGGCAGCAGTGAGGAATTTTGCACAATGGGCGAAAGCCTGATGCAGCAACACCGCGTGATTGATGAAGTTTTTAGGAATGTAAAAATCTGTCGTAAGGGAAGAAATGTTTCGGATGTTAATACCATCTGTTACTGACGGTACCTTACAAGAAAGGACCGGCTAACTTCGTGCCAGCAGCCGCGGTAATACGAGGGGTCCTAGCGTTGTCCGGATTTACTGGGCGTAAAGGGTACGTAGGCGTTTTAATAAGTTATATGTTAAATATCTTAGCTTAACTAAGAAAGTGCATATAAAACTGTTAAAATAGAGTTTGAGAGAGGAACGCAGAATTCATGGTGGAGCGGTGACATGCGTAGATATCATGAGGAAAGTCAAATGCGAAGGCAGCCTTCTGGCTCAAAACTGACGCTGAGGTACGAAAGCGTGGGGAGCGAACAGGATTAGATACCCTGGTAGTCCACGCCGTAAACGATGAGTATTTGGTGCTGGGGGATTCGACCCTTTCAGTGCCGTAGCTAACGCGATAAATACTCCGCCTGGGGACTACGATCGCAAGATTGAAACTCAAAGGAATTGACGGGGACCCGCACAAGCGGTGGAACATGTGGTTTAATTCGATGATACGCGAAGAACCTTACCTGGGTTTGACATGTCAGAGAAAGTTTTCCGAAAGGAAATCCTTTTAATAATTTATTATTAAACTCTGTCACAGGTGATGCATGGCTGTCGTCAGCTCGTGTCGTGAGATGTTAGGTTAAGTCCTGCAACGAGCGCAACCCCTATATTTAGTTGCCAGCACATAATGGTGGGGACTCTAAATAGACTGCCCGGAATAACCGGGAGGAAGGTGGGGATGATGTCAAGTCAGTATGTCCCTTATACCCAGGGCTACACACGTGTTACAATGGATGGTACAAAAAGTAGCAATTCCGCGAGGAGGAGCCAATCTTTAAAACTGTCCCCAGTTCAGATTGAAGTCTGAAATTCGACTTCATGAAGCAGGAATCGCTAGTAATCGTAGGTCAGCACACTACGGTGAATACGTTCCCGGGTCTTGTACACACCGCCCGTCAAGTCATGGAAGTCTGCAGTACCCAAAGATGGTATTCTAACCGCAAGGAGGGAGCTATTTAAGGTAAGGCAGGTAACTAGGACTAAGTCGTAACAAGGTAGCCGTACCGGAAGGTGCGGCTGGATCACCTCCTTTCAGGGAGTAATCTTCTTTATTTTAATAAAGTAAGATATGGTCGAAATCTAAATCTATGATTTGGATTTTAAACTTCAGAATTAATAGACAGGTTCTACATAGTGTTTTATTTAGAGTTTATAAAAGGGGCTTATAGCTCAGCTGGTTAGAGCGCATCTCTGATAAGGATGAGGTCCGTGGTTCGAGTCCACGTAGGCCCACCAATTCAAAAAAATTGGGGCTGTAGCTCAGTTGGGAGAGCAATTCCCTTGCACGGAATAGGTCGCAGGTTCAATCCCTGTCAGCTCCACAAAATTTAGATTTTAGATATTTGACAATTTGGAAATTTAACGCGGGTAACAGAGTTATGCTTTATATTTTTATAACTCTGCTACAAACAACTGTGTCATAGCTATTTATGATTTTAATCCTGTAGCTGTGATACAAATCAATTGTATTGATCAAATCCTAATTCCGAATGGGGCAACCCATTTTTTGATCAATACTTGTATTAATTAGAATAGTTTTCAATTATTCTGATTAATGCTGAATCATTAAA
>JAAZXT010000020.1 GCA_014240005.1 Fidelibacterota bacterium
GTTGAAGGAACTGCATTGGGTGCAGCTGCTACGCTTAGCGGATCTTACTCAGTAAGCGTTCCTAATGGTACATACACAGTAACTGCTAGTGTAGTGGGTTATACATCAGAAAGTGCAACTGTAAAGGTTTCAGATTCTAACGCGTCTGCAAGCTTTTCACTATCATCATCTTCCGTCGCGTTAGGCGGAGTTGAAGTACTAGCTGATCGTGTAGACAATACCTCCGCAATCCCTTATGATGACTACACCAAAGCTGAAATTGATTTCAGATTAGGTGGTCGTGGATTGCCAAAAGCATTATCAACCCTACCAAACGTTTACGTTGAAAATGGTGGTGGTTGGGATGATGAAAATGTATATGTTCGTGGTTTTGACGATCGTTATACATCTTATCTGATTAATGGTATCCCTATGAATGACATGGAAAATGGTAATTTATACTTCTCTAACTGGAGTGTATTAGCTGATGTTGCATCAGTAGTACAAGTTCAAAGAGGAGCAGGATCTGTTAATCTTGCAACGCCTAGTTTAGGTGGTGTGGTAAACTTTATGAGTATGCCAGCATCTTCTGAGCCAAGTGTTGTATTTAAACAACAAGCAGGACAACATTCTTACTCAAAAACTGGTATTACTATTAACACCGGTCTATTGATGGATGGTAAACTTGCGATACTGGCATCAGCGTCTAAAAGAACTGCTGACAAACTATTCGCAAGAGGTACCTACTCAGAAGCATATTCGTATTATTTCAATGCGTCTTATGCCTTTGATACAGATAATCGTCTTGAATTTGTTGCACTTGGATCACCTCAGATTCATGGACACAATTTTTGGAACAACCGTGTTTCAAACTACAGTCATGAACTAGCCCGCGATATGGGTGTTGCAGAGGAAGATTTAAGAACTGAATACGGAATGGATTATAACCCTAGAGCAGATTATCTAGATACGCCTTTTACAGGTCAAAAAGCTACTGCTAGTTGGTTACCATTTGACGGCTGGAACAATCGTTCAGCTGACATGTATTCAAGTACATTAATTAATGAAAGAGAAAACTTCTTTCACAAACCAATTGTACAATTAAACTCATACAACAAGCTAAATGATACAATGACTTTAGCTTCTTCACTTTACTTTTCAGGTGGTGAAGGTGGTGGTTCCGGTTCTGCTGGTTCTATCAAATGGGGTAGCGATGGTCACAGAGACTATGACGGTACAATCTTAAGAAACCAAACTGATAATTATGTCGATGGCTATGGCTATCAATCAGCAGGTATCCTAAGAGCAAGTAGAAATAATCAACATACTTTTGGTGTAGTTTCTAAATTAGACATGGAAGTAAGTGACACGATGTCACTGACTTTTGGTGTAGATGTTAGAAGCGCAAAGGTTGAGCACTATCGTGAAGTATACAACCTATTAGGTGGTGACTTCTACTATAACTCATCTAACCCAAACTGGTCAGAAGACGCACGTCACAGAACTCTTGGTGACAAGGTATTCTATGACTACACTAATACTGTAGACTGGTTGGGTGGTTACGCTCAAGCAAACTTTGATGATGGTTCAGGAACAAATGGATATGCTATGTTTGGAGCAACTTCAGCTAGCTATACTAACCAAGATCATTTCACACTTGATAACAATAAAATCGAAGCAGACGCTGAGATGGGATATCAAATGAAAGTTGGTGGAAGTCGTGCAATGAACGACACATGGCAATTATTCGGTAATGTAAGTTACTCTGCAATGACACCTTCTCTTGATAAACTAATTAATGATTACAACAACACAGTCAATTCAGGCTTTGAAAATGAAAAAGCTACATGGTTTGATGTGGGTGCTAGATTTAAATCAGCTAACGGCGAATGGGCCGGTAGTATGAATTATTACTATGCATTATGGTCTGATAGAAATCAAAGTGGTACTTCGGAATCACTTGATGGGACTGAATCATTCTTTAGTATTACTGGATTAAATGAAAAGCACTCTGGGTTTGAATACTCTATTGCTTGGCAACCAATTCCAGTATTGAGATTTGATATTAGAGGTCATGAAAGTGATTGGAGATTTACTGACGACTTAAATTATTCTTATAATGAAGTCGAAGGTGATCCATCTAGTGAAGAAACATTAAGTCTTTATGTTAAAGACATAATGATTTCTGGCGCACCACAATCACAAAATGTTCTGATAGTAACTGGTTTCTTCAACAGATTAAAAGTATCTGCTGAAGTTGAATCATTCTCTAAACAGTACCCAAGATGGGGTTATGATGGAGCTATTCAAGACTTAGGTTTCTTATTAGGTGAAGGAAATACCTTTGCTGATGATGCCTATGTTACTGGCAACACAACCCTAGTAAACTTAGTTAGCAGCTATACAACCGAACTATTAGGCAAAGATGTTACTTTAAGTGCATCTGTGTTTAATGCATTGGATGAATTATATGTTGGTGACTTTGTTGATGCGTATGATGGTTCTGGAGACGTTGCGAATTTAAGAGTTCGTGTCGGTCAACCAAAATCATATAACGTTGGAATTACAATTAATTATTAATCTCATTTTATTATAGATTAGTATTAAATAAAAAACCCTTCAATTTTTTGGAGGGTTTTTTATTGTAGTTTTTTTTGGAGAGCACTCAATTCTGTAAGGAGCGCTTTGTCTGGTATAGAATCTTCTTCTTCTAGTCTGCGAATTTGATCTCTAAGTACTGCAATATCTTTTTTGATAAGCTCATGTTCTAAGGTAGTAATACAATCATTTAAAATAGTAGTTTCATATTCCTTATCAGGCACTTCTATAGCTAAAGACGCAATTAAATTACGTTCCTCTGGCGATCCTCCTATTAATTCAAGAATCTGACCTGGATTATATTCTTTGTCGCTATTATCAATTAGAACTTTCAAAATATTATGAAGCAATTTATTCGTAAAGAGTGCTATAGGCATCTTCGTAGCAAACTTTGGAGAGTGTAGCGCTAATTTGATGAGCTCTAATTGTGCTTTATCGGCAGATGAGTTGTAATGAGTAACTGCTATAGTGCTTGCACCTTTATCATTTGAGGCATTATACCTTTTTTGTTTAAGTGAACTAAAACGATCAAATATCTCAGCCTCTACTACCCCCAATGCATTGGATAGCTTGCGAATCAAATCATTTCGGATTATTACATCTGGTACTAATTGTATTTCACTAATACATTCATTTAAAAATTTTGATTGGTCTGCAGCGCCTTGGCTTAAAATATCTTTATGTGTAATAATAAAACTAATGGGATGTGCTGCTGTTTTAATCAGTGTCCTGAAATCTTCTTTTGTAGTACTATCTTTTTTGAAAAAATCATCTGGATCATCACCGTTTCCTAAATATAACACTCTTGTTTCAATACCATTCTGTAATAAAACATAGCTCGTACGAATAGCAGCATTAATACCTGCATTATCTGAATCATAACACAAGATTACTCTATTAGTATATTTCTTTAGTGCAGTTGCATGCTTACTCGAAAATGCCGTTCCCGATGTAGCAAGGACATTATCAAATCCTTGTTCCACCAGACGTAAAAAATCAGTTTGTCCTTCTACTAAAATAGCAAAATTTTGTTTACGAATATTTGGTAGCGTTTGATAAGACCCATAAAAAATCTTACTTTTTTCGAATAATAATGTCTCAGGTGAGTTTAAGTACTTAACATCTTCTTTTTCTGATAAACTTCTACCGCTAAACCCAATAATTTTACCTGACAGACTAAAGAAAGGAAATATAATACGATTACGAAAACGGTCAATAAGCGGCCCTTTTTTTGATTCTGAGAATAAACCAGATTTCTTTAAAATATCATTATCAAATTTTCCTTTTACTTCTTTTAAAAGACTATCCCAACTATCTGGGGCAAATCCAACTCTAAATTTATTAATAATATTGGTGTCAAAATCTCTATCTGTTAAATATGTTTTTGCTTTACTCCCAGATTGAGCTTTTACATTATTTTCAAAATAGATGCATGCTAGTTCATGTATTTCATATAATTGATCATATAAATTATTCTGCTCTTTATCCCCTAATTCTATAATTTCAATACTATATTTCTCAGCCAGAGAACGTACCGCTTCTGGAAAACTAATTTTTTCATATTCGATTAAGAATTGTACCACATTCCCTCCTTGACCTGAGCCAAAGTCATACCACATATTTTTATCAGGCGCTACACTGAAGGAAGGTTTAGTTTCTGATCTAAAAGGACTTAAACCAAAGTAGTTTTGACCTCTTTTTTTTAAGTCCACATATTGAGAAATGGCATCTAGTATATCTACTTCTTCTAAAACGCGATTAATAGTTTCTTGTGCTATTCTTCTCATATAGGCATCGAACTTGACATTGATTGACTAATATAGTCTTTGAAAGGGTCCAGTAAAACAAGAATTTGTGATTCGCTATAAAGAATGTTATATATGTTACTAGATATAAAGGTATCAAAAAACCAAATAAACACGGTCAATAACACAATTGTTTTTAAACCTCCAAAGAAAAATCCAGAAACTTTATCTATTAAAATAAAAGAGGTTGATCCGCGAAATAAAAATAATAACACGCTAGTAATAAATCTGGAAATTATAATAGAGAAGAAGAATATAAATACTGCAGAAATAAAAAATATCCATCTTGTGCTGATATCTAAAAATGATGATAAGAATACTGTTAAATCAAAATAGAAAGAAAGAGCAAAGAATAACCCTATGCCAATATCTATAAATTCAAATATAGCCTCTAAAAGTCCTTTTTTAATACCTAGGATAGCATTAAACCCTATTAACAAACAAAAAAGAATATCTATAGTCATATTAAGATAATAATTCTTTTAAAAGATTTTGTGCCACCCCTCCATCAATTTTACCGGCACCTTCTTTCATCACCTGAGGCATTACCTTTCCAAAATCTGCCATACTAGCTGCCCCAGTTTTTTCAATGACAGATACTACAATCAATCTGATTTCATCTTCTGTCATCATGGAAGGTAAATAAGCCTCTACAATATTAAGCTCTAAAGTTTCTTGCTCTACAAGATCATTTCTTCCTCCCTGATTGTATAACTTAATAGATTCTTTATGTTGCTTAGCAGCGGTTTGCAAAACTTTCATTACCTCGCTGTCTTCTAGTGGCTTACCCATTGCAATAGATTTATTTCTACATTTAGCAATTAAAATACGTAAAACGCCTAACTTTGCTTTGTCTTGACTTTTTAAGGCTTCTTTTAAATCATTTTCAATTTGATGTAACATAAATTTATTTTCTCTCATTAATAGTTTTCATCGCCAATAACAACTGATCTTGATTGGATTCAAATCCAATAAATCGTCTGCCTCTTTTTTTTGCTACTGATCCGACACTGCCAATTCCCATAAATGGGTCTAATACCCAATTCAACTTGAAACTACTTGCCTTTATAATCCTATGAATAATTTCATTGTAGTCTAAATGAAACCATAAATTATTTTTAATCTCTTCTGGGTGCGGATTATTAATATTTTTCCCATCTACAATATAATTTTGATTAAAAATATAGTCATTGGTCTTAGTAGCAAACCAAATATCAGATATTGTATTTTTCCATTGAGATACACCTTCTTGTTCAGATGTGCTTTCTGCGGTGATTCTAGATTGAATGCTAAATTTTTGATCTAATATTGAATGATACATTGAAGAAGATTTCCAGGAACAGATAATATAAATTGATCCATTTGTTGTTAATACTCTTTTAGATTCTTCTAACCATCCATCTACCCAATCCATATAATTTGTAAATGTAGGGCTTTTACCAGATAAGCTATTATTTTTTGGTTGCAGTGTAGGCTCTGTGACGATCAAATCAATAGATTCATCAGGAATATTAGCTAAACCATCAATAGGATCTGATAAAAATAGCCCCTCATGAAGTTTGTTTGTAAACATCATATCTTCATTTGTCTTTATAGCAGGCAAATAGTGATTCAAGTCTTTTACAGTAAGTATTTTATTCTGCATGATAGTTATAATTTAGTCTTATAAAGTTAATTTAAAAATTGTAAGTTTATTATCTTGACACATTCACATAAAATCAAAATTGCCTTGAGTGCTTTACCAAAAAATGATTGGTGGGGCTCTGGTATTGTTGCATACCAAGATAACGATATGATGGTAGATGGTGCTATGCCCAATCAACCTGTACTAGAACATGAATACCGAAAACTAGTATCACTTATAGAACGTTTAGGGTTAGAGACTGTCATAGTCCCATTCTCAAATATTCTAGAACAAGAAGGAAAATTTGATTTTATTTTTATGAGAGATCACTTTTTATGTAATAGAAATAAAAAAATTGTAATGTGTAATATGCGACTTAAAGAACGTCTACATGAAGGAAGATTTGTAATAGAAACAATGAAAAAATTGGGCTATACCATCAGCTACTTACCAACACAAGACTGTTTAGCGGAGGGTGGAGAATTTTTTTATCTCTCAAAGGAAAATATTTTATTATCAGGTTTATGCCGTAATAACCTTAAAGGAGCCGAATCAATGGCAGAACTAATGGGTGTAGAACAATTACATATCATTGAATCAAATGGATATCATCTTGATACGGCAATTTGCCCGATATTTAACTCCAAGTATGATTGTATAGGAATTAATTGTGCTAGAGAAGTATTCGATGCTAAGAATTATAACACTCTAAAAGAATTATGCAAAAAATATGGCTGGGAATTATTAGATATTGAAAATCAAGATAGAAAAGAATCTTTAGAAGCAAGGTCGGCTATGAATTGTTTAACATTACCAGGGTTGTTGGTAGGTACAAGTCCGATTAAAAATAAGAATGTTATAGATTTTACTAATCAAAATGATATTCATATGCATGTATCAAATGTATCTCAATTTAATTTAAGTGGTGGTTCAGTGCATTGTTTAACAAATGAACTATTATAAATAGTTACACTGGAAAATCATTATCTAATGATGCCCATAAATATAGAGTAGCAATACTTTTATAGGGATGCCATTTCTTTGAAATTAACTCTATCTCATTCATACTATCTACATTGTATAAACGCTTAACGCCATTGATTACTGCAAGATCCCCTTTAGGGAAAATATTTAAATCATGTTTCGAAAAAATTAAGAACATATCAATCGTCCAAGGTCCAATCCCTTTTAATTCAATTAATAAAGATCTAATCTTATTGCTGTCATTGATAGAATATAAACTGTTAATCATTTCTAGATTCTCTTCATGAAATAAATTTTCTATATAACACTTCTTTTGGTGAGATAATCCTATTTTTTTCCAATCTTTCTCTTCCCACTTAAATAAACTATCAGATTTTTGGAAACTATAGAATTCTAAAAATCTATTATATATCGTATTGCCAGCTTTAGTAGATATCTGCTGAAAAATGATATACTTAACTAGGTCATTTAAAAAATTATCTGATTGTTTTAGGGTTGGAATAGGATGACTAACAATTAACTGTTTTAAGATTGCATCGTTGTTTGATAAAATATCCAAATAGTACGATTTAATAGGCATGCGATTTATTTATCTTTAAAAAATTCCCAGATCAATTCTGACGCGTCTACATCATAACCGCCTGCTTTTGTAAACCATGTGTGACCTGCGTTTTCAATACTATATAGAATTACTTCTCGATCTCCATCACAGCCATATGAAATAAGTTCCGTAGAATAGACTCCGTCTCCATTGAAATCTGGAACAGTAATTTCAGACTGATTTTGGCAATTATTGTAGTTTGCCCAGAATGAATGTGCATTCTCTACGCTATAGGTCCAAGAATTCCCGTTATAAGGTACTACGGTGTCAGATGTTCCATGAAGGTGAATGATACTTTTTTGATTTGGAGGTACGCAATGATAGTATACTGCCATTGAACCTGTAACAGACCCAATACTATTAATTTCATCTAATTCACATGCAAGTCTATAACTCATAAATCCACCTAAAGACATTCCAGTTGAGAAAATTTTATCGTTGGCGATATTATAGTTCGCTTTAAAATACTTTATCAAGGCAGCAAATAACCCTATATCATCTACTTCATCAAATGTAGATACTACATCAACATTCCAACCAGTGGTACCCGTGATATCGGTTACTCCTTGTACATAAACCACTATAAAATTTTCTTCATCTGCAATATTATCAAAGCCAGAATAATTTCGTATAATAGGTGCTTGGCTTGTATATCCATGTAATACAAATACCAATGGAAGTGGATTATTATTTGGATTATAGTTGGGCGGAGTATGAACAATAAAATTGCGGGTATAATTACCAAATACTGTAGAAAAAGATGCTGTATCGTCATTATAATAAGAAATCAATTCTACGGTAAGATCTGGGATAGTATCATTTCCACCATTTCCACCATTTCCACCATTTCCGGTATTAGGATCTACCACCCCACTAGATGATATTATCTTAGAGCCCGCATCAGACCCACATCCAATGATTAACAAGAGGAATAAAATTTTAACTAGTCTTTGCATTTTCCTTTATTTCTTTCACTAAAAATGTAATTGAAGATTTTAGTTGATCTAAAGAGCCATTATTCTCAAGAATATAATCTGCATAGTCTTTCTTTTTGTCATCAGCCCATTGTAAGTCCATGCGTTCTTTAATCGATTCTTCCGATAGGTTGTCTCTAGATAATGCCCGCTCAATACGTGTAGCTTTTGAGCTAGTTAATAATATAAGATATGCCCCAGACTCATAGTAATATTCATAAGAACCGCTCTCAATAATAAGTGCGGCATCAATAATAAATATCGGATACTTCTTTTCATGACCAATCTTTTCAATTCTTTTTAAAAGTTCTATATTTACAGCTGGATGAAGAATTGAATTTAATTTTTTCTGATTCTCCTCATTTTTAAATACTATCTTGCTCATAGATAGTGAGTCGGTGCTTTCTAGCTCAGGAAAAGTTTGGAGAATCTCTTCTGATATTTTCTTATTAAGCAAAAGAAATTTTGCCTCTTTATCTGCATCAAAAATATATGCATTGTAATCTTCTTTGAAAATATTAGATACTGTGCTTTTACCAGAAGCTATCCCTCCAGTTATCCCAATAACAATCATTATTGAATTTGTTCTAGAATATGTTGTGTTACCTGATTGATAGACCCATCTCCATTAATCTGAATAATTTCATTTTTATAAAAATCAATTAATGGGGCTGTCAATTTTGTATATACTTGTTGGCGATTAATAATTACTTCTTCTGTATCATCTTTACGACCAGAATTTTGAGCTCTCTCAATTAATCTTTTTATTAATATTGTTTCTTCTACATGAATATTTAATACATGGTCTATTTTTGAATTAAGTTTTTCAAAAATTCTATTTAATCCTTTCGCTTGTGGAATTGTTCTTGGAAAACCGTCTAAAATAATACCTACATTTTTCAGTTCTGTTAATGTGTTTTCCATCATAGATAGCATGACATTGTCTGGTACTAAATTGCCAGCATCCATATAAGACCGTGCTTCTAGTCCAGTGACAGTTTTCTTTTGTATCTCATTTCTTAAAATATCGCCGGTTGATAAATGTACAAGATTATATTTTTCTGCAAGTATTTTAGCCTGCGTTCCTTTTCCTGCCCCCGGTGGGCCCATTATTAATAACTTTCTCATCTACTGCATTGCTTTTGGTGGTTCAAAAATTGCCTGCATAATTATTCCAACCTTCGTAGGGTTCTTTCTATATTTTTTTTGAACCAATGCAAGTGTATTGTTGTTTTTATTTGTGGAAGATTGCTCTTTATGACTTAAACGTGATGCTATTTTTTCTAAATGCTGATCTTTAATCTGAAGATGTTCTAAATGACGATCATCAATCGCGCTTAAATCATGCTTGCTATCAAAATGATCTACAAATGTATTTTCTGTGCTGTGATCTTCTTTATTAGGTAATACGTTTTGGGTATTTTTTACTGAAAAAGCATTATCTTGATCTGCCTGTAACTGATCTTCAAATGCTTTATTCAAAAAATCTAGGATATTGATTTTTTTATTGTTAGGTATTTGAGGATTTTCTACTTCCTTTTTAGGGGGAGTTTTTGGCGGCATAAGTCGTTCGGCCTTTTTCTTATTACTTCTATATGCAGACCAAAGATAAAAACCTAATATTGCTCCCCAATACAGTAATTCTTCCAAATTTAACCCTCTGAATTGTCTTTTGATTCTTCTCCTGTACCAGCAATAGATTGTCTCATGCTAGTATCAGAAGCAATATTATCAAGTTTATAGTAATCCAACACTCCCAAATTACCTTCTCTAAATGCGTGAGCCATAGCTTTAGGTACTTCAGACTCTGCTTCTACTACTTTAGCTTTCATCTCTTGTTCAAGCGCTACTGCCATTGCTCTTCTAGTCTCTGCTTTTGCTTGCGCTACTCTTAAATCTGCTTCTGCTTGATCGGCTTGTAATTGAGCACCAATATTTTTACCTACATCAATATCAGCAATATCAATTGAAAGTATTTCAAATGCTGTACCATGATTTAAGCCTTTATCTAGCACATTTTTAGAGATTGAATCTGGATTTTCTAATACTGCCTCATAAGATTCTTTAGAACCAATTGCACTTACAATACCTTCTCCAACCCTTGCAATGATAGTATCTTCAGTTGCCCCTCCAACTAGATTGGGAATATCAGTTCTAACAGTAACTCTTGCTCTTGCTCTTACTTCAATACCATCCTTTGAAACAGCGGATAATTTTCCATCTACTGGAGCATCAATGACTTTTGGGTATACGCTGGTTTGTACTGCAGATAAAACATCACGTCCTGCTAGATCAATTGCAGTTGCAATTTCAAAAGTCAATTCAATTCCTGCTTTTGATGCAGCAATTAATGCGTCAACAACCTTGTCTACATCTCCACCGGCCATGTAATGAACTTCTAAATCATCGCTTTCTAAAGGAATCCCTGCTTTACGAGATGCAATTAATCCATTTACAATAACACCTGGAGGGACTCTTCTGAATCGCATTCCAATCAAATTAAAAATAGTGACGTGGCCACCTCCAATACTAAATATGGCTTGTAACCATAATCCTACTGGTACAACCCATAACAATAATAAAATACATACTAATAACGGTAAGGCAACATAAAGTCCCATTACTCCTCCTTTTTTTATCTAAAAATCTTATCTAATTTATTCATAAACTCTGATATAGTCCTACACCTTCCCTCTTTTTTTATAATTTTTTTTCAGTGTACTTTTGTTAGAGTCTGTAGTAATAAATTTTTCTAAAAATTTTGATTTCAATAAAAGATTAACTACCATAATTAAGGCTATAATTCCTCCAACAATACCCCATGAAAATCCATCCATTGCTTGCGAATAAATTTCATCGCTCACAGGGACTCCAGGGATTAATAAAAGATATAACCCATAAAATAAAACACCAATCCCTGCAATACCAAAAAATCCAAATCCAGGAATTGCTATAAACTCTATTACAAGCAATAATAGACCGCTCATAATAATTAATAAATCCATGGAAGAGGCCAACTGTGTCAAGTATCCTGCCCCCAAAGCCAACGTTAAACATACAATACCGATGGTGCCTCCAATACCCCATCCAGCGCTATATAATTCAGATATAATTCCAATCGTACCAAAAGTGGTTAATAGCGATGATATGGTAGGATCTGTAAGGAAACGTACTAAGTCTTCAGACCAGTTTTCATTTAAAATAATAATATTATAATCTTCTATGCCAAGGCTAGATAAAATTTCTTCTATTGATTCGCCTTTCCCGTCAGCAATACCATACTTTAATGCTAACTCTGTAGTTAGTGTAATAAGCTTACCTTCTTTTCTTCCTTCTATGTCCTCAACTTTTAATGAGTCTCCCTGAATTACTAAAAATTCAAAACTTAATTCTTCATCAACCATTCCTCGAGCGATGCTGGAATTTTTTCCTGTCTTTTCTGCAGTAGCAGCCATTTCTTCTCGCATATAGCTTTGAGATTTTTCTGATTGTTTTGATCCTGTCATGTCTACAACGCTAGTAGCTCCAATAGTTGCTCCATCTGTCATATAAATTTTATCACATGATAAAGAGATCAGGGATCCAGCTGAAATTGCTCTACGATTAATAAAAGCTATCGTGGTAATATCTGTTGCTGATATAGCATCTTTAATTTGAGTAGCCGCATCAACCCGACCTCCAAAAGTATCTATATCAAAAATAATTAATTCGCTATTATTAGATTCTGCTATACTTATAGCGCGCTTCACAAAACTAGGGATTCCTAAGTCGATTGTATCTTGTATGGGAACGATATAAATATTTTTTTTATTTTCTTGAGCTATACTATTCCCTAGGATGAGTAATAAAATAAATAGCCATATGTGTTTGAATTTTGTTTTCATTGCTAATACAAAGATTTACATTTACTGAATGTATATATTTTTGAAAATGCTTTCATTCTGTCTGAGAACTGTTCCAACATTCTTAAATAAATTTACTTATAAATGTTTTTATAATCTACTATTCCATTTACTAAAAATGAGACGGAACGTTGTAATGCAGAACTTAGAAAAAGCATTCCCTGGTAAAGAGAAAAGTTGGTATAATCGTATTGCTGCACAATGCTATAAGTTTTATGTAGAAGATTTTTTAGAATTTCTTTCTTTTCCAAGATACTTTAATCATGAGAAAATAAAATTCAATAATATTCAAATACTAGATGATGCATTAAAAGAAAATAAAGGAGTCATTTTTGTTGGTGGACACTTTGGATCCTTCGAGAAGTTATTTTACACCCTAGCACATAAAGGGTATGTTCTATGCGGTGTAGCATATAAACAAAAAGATAGTGTTGCTGATAAATTTTTTAAAACAATCAGAGAAAAATATATGCAAAGACAGCTTTATAAGGGTGGTTCAAGTACAGATTTGAAGGCGGCATTAAACAATAATGAAATGCTCATTTTATTAAGCGATCAAGATGCTAGAAAAAAAGGGAAAATGGTTGATTTTTTTGGCATTCCTTCCTCTACCCCAGCAGGAGCAGCAATATTACATAAGAGAATGGGTTCACCTATTATTTTCTTCTCTATTACCAAAATTAATAATCAATATCATGTGAACTTCAAAAAGATAAATGCTTCTACTAGATTAAATATCGACCAAATTGTACAAGAATATACATTGGCATTAGAAAACACAATTAAAAGAAACCCAGAACAATATTTTTGGTTTCATAAACGATGGAAAACATCTCATAGCTAAAATGAAAAGGATATCAATAGATCACCCAGATGCTATTAATGTAGCATTGTTAGCATTACAACAAAATCAAGTGATTGTATATCCGACAGACACAATCTATGGTATTGGTACAGATATAGATAATGATTCTGGTATACAAAAAATCAATCACCTTAAAAAACGTGAAGCTCCAATGAGCATTATTGCTCATAGTTTTGATAGTATTGCTAGTAAATTGATTATATCTAATCCATTACAAAACCAAATGAATGCGATTATTGATAATGGAAATACTTGTATTATAAAATATAAACCAAGAAGCTTTAACAACTTAATCGCTAAAGATAATAAAATTGGATTTCGTATACCAAATTATCCCTTTTTAATAACCCTACTATCAGAGTGGGGGAAACCTATAACAACCACTAGTATTAATACTGCTGGCCAACAACCTCTTAATGATCCAGATAAAATAGAGGCAGAGTTTGGCGATAAAATAGACTTAATGCTAGACGGTGGAATTATTAAGAATAAATCTGCTTCTAAAATTTATATGTTTGATAAAGATAATATTTCTCAAATTCGATAAATAATGAAAAAAGTTATTATACTTCTTTTTATGTCATTTTTATTAGGACAAGAACCTGTAGAAAAAGAACGGTCATTTGTCCCTGGAGAACAATATAAATATAATTTATTTGTTGATTTTATAAAGATTGGGCCAAATTTAATCAAATTAGGTTCAGCTACTCTTAGCACAAAAAAAATAGAGACTATTAATGGTCGGGAAGCCTATCATTTAAACTTTTCAGTTAAAACTTCTAAAGTAGGTGATGCTCTATACAAAATAAGAGACACAATAGACGTATGGATTGATACTGAATCACTCCAATTAATGAAACAGGTTAAAAAATTGCGTGAAAAAAATGTAAGGCGTCAATCCACCACTATAATTACAGGAAGCACAGCAATTACTGATGGGAAGGAGTATACTATACCAGAGAATGTGTTTGATCCATATGCATTAATCATGATTTTAAAAAATGAAGATATTGCAGAGAAAAAATCAAAAAAATTTACTATCCTAGATGGCGGGAAAATTAGACAGATTGAGATTCAAAATATTGGAGTAAAAACCATACGTACGCCTGCTGGTAAATTTGATGCTTATACATACAAACCTCTACATAATGGTAAATCTGTATTAAAAAATAAAGGGGATATGCAAATATCATATGGCATTATTAATAATAGAACTGTACCTGTTAAGATATCATTGAAACTGAGTAATGGAGTGATTGTTTTAAAGTTAAAAAAGTCTAGCAATATCGTTAATGAGTAGAAATGCCATTAATGATAATAAAATAAACATCCCAACTGACTGGATTCGCATTCTTGCTTTGACTGATAGCTTTCTTCCCATCAATACTTCAATTAAAATCACTGCAATATGCCCACCATCAAGGCCTGGTATTGGCAAAATATTAATGAATGCTAAATTAACACTAATTAAAGCCATCAAAAATAAAAACTGACTTAACCCAGCTTGCGCTGCATCTCCAGCCATTTGCCCAATCATAATAACACTACCAACTTCATCTCTAGATACGTTTCCTTGGAAAATCATTTTTAAAGAAGAACTCATTAAAACCATTGACCACGCTGTACGATTGTACCCATATTGAAGAGACTCAACAAGATTGAGTTCTTGAGCTTTCATATCTTTAGCTACACCAATTAATCCAATAGTTTGATCTACTCTACCTGCTTTAAAATTAACGCCAGAAGATAATGTGATATTCTGTTGATAGGGCTCACCATCTCTTATAACGGTGATAGACACTTCTTGATTAGGATTTTTTTCTACTATACTCACTGCAGCTTCCCAATTTTTAACCTCAATATTATTAATTGAAATAATTTCATCGCCAATGACCAAATTAGCATTCTCTGCTGGGCCACCGGGAACCACAAAATCTATTATAGCATCCTGATCAACGGGAGTTGTATCTCCTTCTATCCCACCAATAGCAGAAAAAACAAAAAAAGTTAAGATAATATTCATAATCACCCCGGCACTGAGAACCCATATTTTTTCCAGCGCACTCTTTGACTCTAGTTCATCATCTGCACCTTTAATTTCAGTATCCATGTTTTCATCAAGCATACCTTTTATCTTTACATATCCGCCTAATGGAAGCGCCCCAATTACAAAGACAGTATTAATATTTTTTGGTTTATACTTATAGATTGTTGGCGGCATTCCAATCGAGAACTGCTCAACTGTTACGCCTATACTTCTTGCAGCTAAATAATGTCCAAGTTCATGTACAAAGACAATGACACTTATAAGGACAACGAATGCGATTATATATATCATAAAATTAGCCTAAATATAGTTTTATTTGTTCGTTTAATGTAAGTAAATCTTCTATAGACGGGCTTGAATTGTCTTCAAATTCATTTACAGTTTTTTCTAGAAGGTTTGGTATATCTGTAAAAAGAATTCTTTCGTTTAAAAATTGATCAACGACATAGTCATTTGCCATGCTCATAATGGGGATTCTATTACCTCCCTTATCAATTAATTCTGTTAACAGTTCTAATACTGGGTATCTTGCATAGTCTGGTTTTAAAAAAGTAAATTGACCAATATCTGCAAAATTTAAACTACCATAATCGCTATTAATTCTTCTAGGAAAAGACATGGCATATTGTATAGGAATTTTCATATCTGGTATACCAAGATGTGCTTTATAAGAATCATCTACAAACTGAACCATAGAATGTATAATTGATTCGGGATGAATAACAATTTCTATGTCTTTTATGCCGACATCAAACAACCATATTGTTTCTACCAATTCTAATCCTTTATTCATCATAGTAGCTGAATCAATGGAAATCTTTTTCCCCATATCCCAATTAGGGTGCTTTAACGCTTCTTCCGGTTTAATAGAGCTAAATGTATCTAAATCTCTCTTTAAAAATGGTCCTCCGCTACCGGTTAAGATAATTTTTTTTAGAGTATTCTTTTCTTCTCCATAAAGACATTGAAAGATAGCAGAATGCTCACTATCTACGGGGATTAAATTTGCTGAATTCTCTTTCACTTTTGGCATAATGAGGTGCCCACCCAAGACCAAAGATTCCTTGTTGCTAAGTGCTAATTCAACGTTATTATTAACCGTATTCAGTGTTGGAACTAAACCATCTGTTCCCACGATAGAATTAATAACAAGATCAACATCTTGATATTGTGATACTATATTGGAGGAATTTTCTCCTACAATTAACTCAATATTATGTTTTTTACAAAAATCTTTTAGTGGATGATGGAATTTTAATGTATTGATGGCAATTTTTTGAGGCATAAACTGTTGCACTTGTTCAAACAATAAATCTGCATTATGATTACAGGATAAACACTCAACTTTAAACTGATCTTTATTTTGATTAATTACTGATAACGTTTGAGTACCAACAGAGCCCGTTGAACCAAATATAGAAATTCTTTTCATTGAAAATTTATTAAATAATTCCTCTATCACTTTTTTCAATAAAATCAATAATCTCATTAACATGAGCGTTATCTTGAAATTCTTCTTTTATTTTTTTAAGTGAAATAGATGGATTTAATTCAGATCTAAAATAATAACGGTATGCTTTTTTAATAACTGTTCTATCTTCCTTGCTAAACCCTCTTCTAGATAAGCCTAGAGCATTAATTCCTGCATATCTCAAAGGATGCTTCCCTGCTAATATATATGGAGGTACGTCTTGAACAATTTTTGAATTTGCTGCTAACATTACATGTTTGCCTATTTTACAAAATTGATGGACGGTGCTTGCGCCACCCAAAATAGACCAGTCATCAATTTCAACATGTCCGCCTAGAGCAACTAAATTAACTAAAATCACATTATTACCAATAATACAATCATGCGCGACATGAACGCCTGTCATAATTAACACATCATCTCCAATCACAGTTGCTCCTGTAGCGCTTGTACCACGATTTAACGTTACAAATTCTCTAATGACAGTGCGCTTTCCAACTGTTAACTTAGTTTTTTCGCCACCAAATTTTTTATCTTGTGGCACTACTCCAATACTGCTATTATGAAAAATATTACATTCATCATCAATTTCTGTATATTGACCAATAGTATTAAAATTACCTATGGTTACATTGTCGCCAATAACAACGTCCTGTTCAATAACATTGTAAGCACCTATGGTTACATTATCGCCAATTTTAGCTGAATCTGCTATAATATTTGTTGGATGTATATTATTCATGCTCTACTTTTTATCTACTATTGTGGCAAAAAATTCTGCTGAAGCTACTTTTTTTTCTTTTACAAAGCATGTAGCAACAAACTTAAAAGAACCTAGTTTGTGCTGTAATAATTTTGCTTCAATACAGAGCTGATCTCCAGGGATAACATTTTCATGTATTTTATAATTTAATACTTTTGACATAAATACTAGCTTCTTAGAAGGGTCTTCCATGAAATCTACCATAATTAAACATGCTGACTGTGCAATAGATTCTAAAATTAATACACCTGGCATGATAGGCTTTGTAGGAAAATGTCCTTGAAAATAAGGTTCATTTATAGAAACATTCTTAAGGGTTGTAATGCTTTCTTTTTTTTCATGCTCCATAATACGATCTACCATTAAAAATGGATAACGATGCGGCATTACATCTAATATGTAATTAATGTCTTTCATTTAAAATTGATCCTTAAATTCTTTTCGTAATAATTTTGCAAATTCAACATTCCCTTTATGCCCACTTTTAATTGCGGTCACGTGACCTAAGATTGGTTTGCCTAGCAATGCAAGATCGCCTACCAAATCTAATGTTTTATGTCTTACAGGTTCATTCTTAAATCGTAAAATTTGTGATTTATATAAACCTCTAGTCCCTTCATAAAATTTAATTCCAAATCTTTTTCTAAAAAACTTTACTTGTTGATCGTTGATATCTGTGTCTACAATAATGACTGCATTACCTAAATTACCACCCTTA
>JAAZXT010000033.1 GCA_014240005.1 Fidelibacterota bacterium
GATCCTGAAATGGTACAAACACAGATCTCCAATCACAATTTTCACAATGAAAGAAATACAACAAAAACTATCAAAACTCCATATGGTTTAAAGACTACACAAGTGAAGGGCTATCAATGGAAGATGCCAGTTGTAGCAGATGAAATAGATCTACCAAACATTCCTTTAAATGATATACTTGCTTTGTGCAAAACTGACACTCAAAGAGAAGTCGCTGCATTCTATTATGATCAGAAATTAGACTGTTATGGTTCGTTACAAAAGACAGGCATTGCCTTCGTCTGAAAGCGAAATAAAAGTGCATACTATTTGCATACTGGCTTTTGGTGATTAATCTTTACAATAGACATCTACTCTAAATAATCGTTAGATTTGTTGATAATGAAAAAAAGTTTCCAGATTTTTAAAAATGTAATGACTAATCATTATATGAATTTTAATGGTAGGGTTAGTAGACCAGGTTATTGGCATTTTGTGTTATGGACTGTTATTATTAGTATTCCTTTGATTGCTCTAGATTTTGTAGTGTTTGGCATAGAAGATGAAGATTTGACTTTATTTAGTAGTCTTTGGGAGCTTGCAGTATTGATACCTTCTATTGGATTAGCTATTAGAAGATTTCATGATACCAATAGAACTGGTTGGTGGGTACTCATACCATACATTGCTCTCATCCCAACGATAATCTTTTTTGTACTAGAATTTGAGAGCCTTGGGATTATTTCTATAGTAGCTTTTTTTATCATATTATTAGCTTCATTAGTTTTTCTATGTCAAAAAAGTGATCCAGAAACCAATCAATATGGAGATCCAGTCCACTTAGGTTGATTTATGAAATATCTAGTATTATCTTTTACTCTCTCATCGCCCACATTTTTAATCTTACTTTTGATTAAGATCTTCTTATTTGATATATGATAATTGAATTCTGATTTATTTATACATAGATTGATTTAGGTAGCCAACTAAAAAAATCAATATAAAGGAGATATACTTTATGTATCTAAAACAACTAGACAAGAAACTTGATGAGTTTCATCTATTAAAACACCCATTCTATGTAGCATGGAATAACGGGAAATTAACCCAAGAAATTTTACAAGATTATGCTGAGCAGTATTATCAGCATATTAAAGCATTTCCACGCTATATCAGTGCAACACATTCATTATGCGAAGATATTGAGCAGCGCAAAATCTTATTGGATAATCTAAGCGATGAAGAAGATTTTGAGAAGGATCACCCAATGTTATGGAAGCAATTTGCCTTAGCAGTAGGAGCAGATGAATCTGATCTTGAAACAATCAAACAAGCAGGATATACAGAAGATATGATTGCAAACTTCTTCAGACTTGCAAGATCTAGCTATGCTGAAGGATTGGGTGCTTTGTATGCTTATGAACGTCAAGTTCCTGAAATTGCGGATACTAAGATTAAAGGGTTGGTGGATCATTACAATGTTTCATCCGATGAAGGTTTAGAATATTTTGTGGTACATAAAGACGCCGATGTAGAACATCGCGAACAAAGTGCTATATTAATGAACCAATTGTCTGATGATGACAGAAAACTTGCAGAAGAAGCAGGGATGTCTACAGTACATATGTTATGGGGATTTTTATCAGGTCTTTGTGAAAAATATAATATTCCAAGCGAAAGGAACTAGTTATGAGATATATATTAACATTTTTATTTATGTTTTCATCGGCAGTTGTTGCCCAAGAAGCCTATCAAGAAACATTGTCTAATGGGTGGGGTGTTTATGGAGGGATTCAGTCTATGCAAATTTCAGGTGCGGAAGATGATGCAAGCGATGAAGAACTTGACAGTTACTCTAGCGATCGTTTGAGTTCATTTTATATCGGTGTTTGGAAAAATACGGATTGGACAATTGGAACATTGCCTGTCACCATTGGAGCGGAGCTTGGTCATCGTGGTACTAGCTCTCACAGTATAGAAGATGATTCAGATGAAGGAGCTACAGGAGAGCTAGCTTTTGATGTTGATATATTAATTACTTATCTAGATTTATGGGCCTCTGTAAATTATACCATGTCAGATAGATTTAATTTATGGGTAGGTCCAATGATTGGCATTAACATTAAAGATAAAGCAACTTTTAGTTTTGATGGACTAGAAGAAGGTGAAGAAGATATTGAGTTTTCAACCGGATTTGGATTTGATGAAAATGATTATGGAATTATTTTAGGAGCTGGATATGCATTGAATGAAAAAATTGGTATAAATTTTGGTGTTTATAGAGGGCTTAAAGATCATAATCCTGGTAAATTTAATAATGTATTCTTAGATATCGGCTATAGCTTTTAAAGAAAGTTTTTAACTAGTAATATTCATTTGAAATTCAAGTAAATTGTAGTATAATTGGCTCAATATTTATGCATATTGACGATATAAAAAAGACGATTACTATAGTTCAAGATTATCCTATCGAAGGGATAGTATTTAAAGACATCACAACTCTATTAGAAGATTCTATAGCATTTAAAGCTACAGTTGACTTGATGATAGAGAAGATTGCTCATCTAGAATTTGATAAGGTAGTTGGTGTGGAATCTAGAGGTTTCTTCTGGTCAGCACCAATTGCTTACGCACTATCTAAATCATTTATTCTAGCAAGAAAGCCGGGTAAGCTTCCTAGAGAGGCTGCAGAGAAGCATTTCACGTTAGAATATGGAACAAACAGTGTTCATATTCATAAAGATGCGATTAGTTCTGGAGATAAAATTCTAGTAGTAGATGATTTAATTGCTACCGGTGGTACTGCAACAGCTACAGCTGATTTATGCAGAGAGTTGGGTGCAACCGATATCCATACGTTATGTTTGATTGATTTGCCACATTTAGGCGGATCTAAGAAACTTGCAGAGAAGTATGGTGAAGTAATTACGATAATTGATTATTGATTAATCTTTATCAAACATAGTAGAGAACTGGATAAATTTTAAATAATTTCCAGATACGCTCAATTTTCCAGAAGTTATTGCGCTTTTAGCATCTGTAATTCCCATAATAAGACCTTTCCATGTTGATGTTTCAACAGTAACAATGATTTCAGCATTCTCTGGTATATAATGAACAATTTCAGCGATATTGTTGCGAATTATGATACCAAATTTTTCACCAGTATCGCTCATATTAAATCCAACAGTTATAAATTTATTATTAGCTTTAGTGGGATTTAATCTTGGTGGCATTGCTTCAAAAATAGTCTCTATAGGAATTTGACGGATTTGATTTTCTGTTAGATTGAAAGTTAAGTCAGGTATAATTTGTCCATTAATTTCATAAGCCTCTGATAGATAGTAATTTCTTGCAATAGGATTAGTTTCTTGTTTGGAAAGCTCTTGAAGAGATAGCGAATAAAGGTTTTTAATTTCATTGTCGTTTGGAAAATTAATTGATCCAATTTGACATAATTCTGCAGCCCATTGAAATTCTTTATTTTCCAATGCTTCATTGATCAATGTTAATAAGTTATCTTTACTTCCAATGATTTTAAAAATATTTTTGCTACGTACTTTTGTAGATAGGGGTTCTAAATTTACTGCTTTTCCGTCGAAGAATCCTAAATATCCGTTATATACATTTCGAATACTCCAGGAAACTTTACCATACTTCTCACGTAAATCAAAATTTTCCTTAAAGAATTTTGGATATTCAAATTCTTCTACAAGTTCATCTGGTGTTTTGCCTTTATTTGCTCCTCGTATAGCATAATCATGAACATATTGAATTGCATCACGATAAATAGTTAAACGATCCTGTACTTCCTTTTTACTGGAAAGAAAAGGTCCATGCGAACTGACAAGATATGTTGGATTATATGCACGCATTTCATCAACAGATTTATACCATTTATAAGTATCGCGATATGATGTTCCTCTTATTGTATAAAGATTCGGAAAGCGCATGTAATAATTATCACCTGAGAAGACAATTTCTTTGTCTTTATAATAGATAATAATTTGATCATCAGTTTCACCTGGAGAGTGAACTATTTCTAACGTAACTCCAGCAATGGTAAGTATATTTTTTTTGCCTTCTAATAAAACCGTAGGGTATATTACAGGAGGTTGTTCGAAGTCAAAAGCAAGAGTAAAGCCTAAGCCATGTCCTTGTTGTTGTTCTTTAGGTAGGAAGAAGCCAAATTGTTTCATTCCTCTTTCTGTTAAGATAGGTTTTAATAAATTGTTTTGATCATAAAAGCCTTTTTTGAAGGTTTCATGAGCATATATCTCTGTATTTTCATCAACAAAAGGAAGAGCTCCTCTCCAATGATCTACATGAGAATGGGTATAAAAAATAGCTTCAATTGGTTGATCAGAAATTTCTTCGAATCGTTCTCGAATTTCTGCTGCCAGCATATCACTTTCAGTAACATCAATAACAATATTACTACCATCCCCAACAATTAAGATAGAATTTGCTAAACCATACCCAATAGCCACATAAACATTGTCAACTACTTGATAGATATTTTTTTCAAAATAATAATCATCATCTACGCCAATCTGATCGTCAACTTCTGAAAACCATTCCTCAAAAGAGGTGTTTGTTGTTTTTAAGCTATCAACCAAAGATTCTTGAGAGATATCCGATATTTCTTTTTTTTCATTGGAACAATTAAGTATGAGAACACATAATATGATTAATTGGAATATTTTATATGGCATTTTGAAATATACACTATTATAAACAATATTTTTAAATAAATTATGTAACAATTATGAGTCACATTTCGTTCGCAAAAGACAAGTTGATCCCTACTAGTGAGGTAAGTCTAAGTATTTCTGATAATTTCTTAGGTGTTATTAGGGGGTATCAAGTATTTACTTTTCTAAAGACAGTTAATGGAGGAAAACCCGTCTTCTTAGATCACCACCTTGATAGGGTGTTATCGAATGCACAAACGATGAATATGATTGTAAAGCAGTCTCGTGAAGAGATTAATGATATTATCAATGAAACATTAAATCATAACAATTTTAATGAATCAGAATGCAATATTATGATATTATTCGCTGGAACAAAAGCTACTGATATTTCCGGGCTTATTTCCGATAGTCCAGTAGACTTGTTTGTTGTTATTACTCCAGTAAAGATTTTGCCAGAAAGATATTATCAGGATGGCATTGCTATAGGATTCTTTGAGAATAAACGCCCTGGTAGTGTAGAGTTAAAAATGCCATATAACTATTTTGGGGGCCTTAAAGCGCAACAAGCATTGGTACAGAATGGTGAATATGATGAGGCACTATATATAAGCAATAATAGAATTTTAGAAGGAACTACTTTTTCATTTTTTGCAGTAGAAAATGATGGTAAGATTATTACTTCTAAAGCAGATGGAAAAATCTTGCGAAGTGTTACTCGACTCGTATTGCTCAGTATCTTTAAAGAACAGAAAATTCATGCAGAAGAAACTGACATGTTTATCGATAGTATTTCTTCATACAAAGAAGCCTTTATTGCATCATCTAATCGAGGAGTTATTCCAGTACAATCTATTGATGGAAATATGGTGGGTAATGGTCAAGTAGGAGATGTTACTAATCAAGTGATGGCTCTTTATGAAAAAGCTATTAACTTTTAGTATAGGTTCTTTTAATGAGCGCACTTATATTTTATTCATAATACCAGGAACAATATTCAAAAAGTGATCGTTTATAGTATTATAAACAAATAACTCAAAGGTGAAAAAATGAAATATTTACAAATATTAGTTTTATCAAGTCTGTTTATCTCTTCATGTGCAATGAATGCACCAACCGCATCCGCTGAATCTAATGATTTTACATTAGGTAAGGTTCAAGCTCAACTTTCAGAAGGAATGAGTTCATCTGAGGTAGTAGCATTGCTAGGATCTCCAAATCTAGTGACTAGTACTCAAGGCGGTGGCGAAGCATGGACTTATGACAAAGTCTCTCAAGAGTCAGAGTCTTCAAGCGTAGCAGGAGCAGGGATGGGTTCTAGTGGAAACTTCTTCGGTATTTTTGGCGGCGGACGTAGCAAGAACTCTACTGCAAGTAAAAATTTAACCTTAATTGTTAAATTTGATGCAAATGGAATTGTTTCTAGCTATAAATATCAAAGCATTAAATACTAAATGAGAAACATATCTCTCTCTTTTACTCTAATAGCTATCTTGCTATTTGTAGGATGTGCTCCTGGTGCATCTGATCGTACAACCGCTGTAAAGCGAGCAATCGAAACTAGAGAATATAATGTTGATACTAAAACATTAATGACTGCGTCAGTAGGAGCATTCCAAGATTTGGGATACACTATTGACGTTCTCAATAGTGATTATGGATTAATTACTGGAAGTAGAACTCAAGGAACGCAGACAATAGAGGATGACCCAAGTATTTTAGAAGGGATAGTAGCAGGCCTTTTTGGATTTGAGGGGCGATCAGATGACATTTTGGTTATGCCACTAAAATTATCAGCAACTATCACAGTTAAAGAAGTATCTTCAGACCCTCTTATTTCATCATTACGAGTCAATTTTGAGAGTGGTGGAAAGAAATATTCTGATTTATTTTTTAGATCTTTTTTTGCTGCTATGGATCAATCTCTATTTCTTCAAACAGAAACTGAGTAGAAATGTCAAAAAAACAAATATTCTCATTATTTATTGCTGTTAATTTTCTTTTAGTTAGTTGTAGTTCTTCCAGTTCCTCAAAGAAAAAATCAGTTGCAGCACAACGCGCTGTTGAAACAAGAGAGTATGCCGTAGATACAAAATCATTGATGACATCTTCTATAGGTGCCTTCCAAGACCTTGGATTTACTATTGACACTCTTAGTGAGGAATTTGGTTTAATTACGGCTAGCAAAGTTGAAGAAGAGGAAGAGGAAGATGATGAGGGGTTTTCAGCCGGAAAAATACTAGGCGCATTGCTTATAATCGGTGCATTGATAGCTTTAGATGATATTTTGCCTGACAGCGATGATAGTGGAGGTGGTGGAGGCAGCACAAAAACGGTTATCAAAGACTATAAGCTTACAGCCACATTAACAGTAAAGCCTATTTCAGAAACCGAACCTGTTTTATCATCTTTGCGTATCAATTTTGGAGGTAGTGAAAGAAAGCGATCTATGAGATTCTTCAAAGAATTCTTTGCCGCCATCGACAAATCATTATTTTTAGATGAGAATCTAGATGCAGCAGAAGATGTTGATTTAGAAGAATAGAATTAAACACCTTCTTATTTTTCAGATTTTTTCTTATACTTTATATCAATAGTCATGATAAGAAAAATCTCAAATTATATATTTATTACATCGATTCTTGTAACTAGTATTTTTGCATCAACTGGTAGTAAGGATCACTCTGCTGAAATATTAAGCAGGGGGCGATATATTCCAATTGCGATATCAGATAATTTTCTAGTAACAGCTAAAACTTTCTCATCGCTTACGTCTAGAACAGTAGATATTTATGAATTATATAGCGGTATTGATTCGATGCAAAAAACTGCAGAGTTAACATCGCCAAATCCATTATCTGGAGATGATTTTGGTTTCAGTATGGCATTGCATAATAATTATTTACTTATAGGTGCTCCAGGATCAGATGATGGTAACGGAGCGGTATACTTATATCGTAAAGATTATACAGGAGAATGGATATTAGTAAAAACATTTGAAAACCCTAACGCAACGACAGATCCTAGTCAATCCCAAAAGTTTGGATATAATGTAGCTTTAGACGATAAGTATGTTGCTATTGCCTCACCTTTTTTCAATGATGGTACAGTATTTGTATATGACTTTAATCCTGAGTCTGAAAATTTCAATAATGCACGAACAACACCATTTGAAGTGATTGACGTGCGCAACTTAGGAGATGTAGAGGGTTGTTATGCTGACGGTCCAGATAAGTTCGGATTTGGAGTATCTATGTCGTTTAACAATAATAAGTTACTTATTGGATCATTAAAAGAATTTGTACATCTTGTTGAATTTAACAACGGGATTGTATCTGGCATTAATATTTTGTCTCCCGAACAAGAAGATCAGGAGAGTGATGGTAACAGACGTTTTGGTCAATCTGTCCATGTTGGAGATTCTAGTATTTATATTTCAGCCCTAGAAGATAGTAATGGTCAAGGTAAGGTGTTTGTTTATCCTTATATAGATACCAACAATAGAACCGATGAAAGTCCTTGGACAAATTTTTATACCATCCAACCTTCTGACTTAGTAGAAAATAGTTATTTTGGATATCGATTTAGCGAATTAGACAATCAATTAATTATTAGCACGTTTAATCAATCTAATTTATATGTCTATAATAAAAATAAACTAAACAATCAATTCGCACTCAAAGAGGTAATCAAGAACAATAACTATAATAGTTCTGATTATTTTGGTAGAAATGTTGTTTTAATTGACGATGCGCTTATTACAGATGCTTATTATGCAGATGAGTTAGTGCTATATAATAATCTATCAACTACTCGACAATCTTTCAAAAATTTATCAACAAAAGGACCAGTTTTATCTATTAGCGGTAAAATAGAATGTACCGGAGGTACTGCGGGATCTTATGATTGTAATAATATTGACTTGATGGCATTTATGGATAAGACAGAAATTGGTGGAGGAAACAATACCAATTTGAATGATATTTGGGGATGGACAGACCCTGTGACTGCTAAAGAATATGCACTTGTTGGTATGAGTAATGGAACATCTTTTGTTGACATTACTGCACCAGATAGCCCTGTATATGTGGGAAGATTGGCAACACATAGCAGTAATTCTACATGGCGCGATATTAAAGTATATAATAACTATGCTTTCATTGTATCAGAGGCAAGCGGTCATGGTATGCAAGTATTTGACTTAACAGTACTAAGAACTTTCGGTGGTACTCCCATTACGTTCTCTGAGACAGCTCATTATGGTGAATTTGGTAATGCACACAATATTTTTATTAATGAAGATACAGGCTTTGCATATGCTATAGGTACGAGCACTTGCGGTCCAGGAGGATTGCATATTGTAGATATTAGTAATCCTAGTTTACCAGCAAAATCAGCTTGCGTGTCTGATCCTTCTACAGGAAGAAGTAATACGGGATATGTTCATGACGTACAATGTGTCGTATATAATGGACCGGATTCTGCATATGTCGGGAAAGAGATCTGTTTTGGTTCTAATGAGACCAATGTTTGGATTGCAGATTTGAGCACCAAATCAGATGATTCTAGTGGTGCTAAAACTATTGGGCTTGGTAGTTACGATAACTATTATACCCACCAGGGATGGTTAACGGAAGATCATCGATACTTTATCGTAAATGATGAGCTAGATGAGATGAATGGAGGAATCGGTAATACAAGAACATTAATCTGGAATGTAGAAGACTTAAATAATCCAACAATACAAAAAGCCTATACTGGACCAACACCATCTATCGATCATAATAATTATATTATTGGAGATTATGTGTATATGTCTCATTACACAAGCGGATTACGTATTCTTGATATTTCTGATATAAATAATCCAAGTGAAGCAGCATATTTTGATGTATATCCATCAAATAATAATGCATCATTTGATGGCACTTGGAGTAATTATCCTTACTATGGTAGCGGAACGGTTGTAGTAACAGGCATTGATGAAGGGTTATATATTTTAAATCCTACACACGATGATACTGCACCTGACGTGCCTGCTAATATTTCTTATTCAATTCCAGTTGATGGAACAATTACTTTTTCTTGGGATCTTAGCGCTGATACTAATTCTAAGGTTAGAGTTTATAGGTCAGAAGAAGCTTTATTTACTCCTTCTTCTAGTAATTTAATCGCAGAAATAAGTTATCCAAATTCAGTATTTTCAGATACAGGTTTAGATACAAGCAAAACATATTATTATAAACTATCTACTGTTGATCAACAAGGACAAGAAAGTCAATATTCTTCTGAATATCAAATTAAACCAGTGACATTTGTTAATGCTCCTCCAAATATTGATACAATATCAGATGTGCAAATAAATGAAGATACTAATCTTGGTATACAGATTACTGGAGTTAATTACGGGGCAGACGTTAATGCTCAAAATGTCACTGTAACAGCATATGCGGAGGATACAGCCATGTTCCCTGCATTAGTAGTCAATAATCCTAGTTCTGGTCAATTTATACTTGATTTATCACCAAGTGAAAATAGTAATGGATCTTCTGTAGTATATGTTACTGTTCGAGATGATGGTGGTACAGCAGATGGCGGGATTGATTCGACAAGAGTATCATTTAATGCAACAGTATTACCGATAAATGATTCACCAGGATCTTTTACTACAACAGGAGAGTATGTATTTAATGCTATAGATGGTTCTGGTGCATATTTATCAACTGAATATTTATTTATTACACCAGAAAATCAAAACGACTCATTAAGGTTTGTTTGGGAAGAATCTGTTGACGTAGATGGTGATAATATTGAGTATCGTATGATTGGTTACAATGATTTAGACTTCTTAAGTATGGATACATGGATTCAAGATAATTCAATAGCATGGGCATTAAAAGATTTAGTAGCACAAACTGACACTATTAACGTTGCTGAAGGTTCATGGTCTGTTATATCTACAGATGGACAATCCTTTCAAACTGCAGTGTCTGGTTCTATTGGTAATTTAAAAATTGATGGAAGAGCATTGATACCGGATGTATTAGAGTTAAAGCAAAATTATCCAAACCCATTTACATCATTTACAACATTAGAGTATGATGTTCCATCAACTCAGTATATTGTTGTAAGGGTATTTAATATTAAAGGTCAGCTTGTTGCTACTTTAGTAGATGAAGAGCAAGGAGCTGGCTATAAATCAGTAGTATGGGATGGAACCAATGACAATGGGGACTTAGTAAGTTCAGGAGTCTATTTCTGTCAAATGTATACACCGGCTAATCCAAATGGTGGCCAGTTTATTAAAGCAATAAAGATGTTAAGACTAAGATAAACGTTGAATCCATTAAAAAATCTATATCAATGGGTCTTATCATGGGCAGAGAGCGCCTATGGAGTATTCATTTTATTTTGTGTCTCTTTTGCTGAATCATCTTTTTTTCCTGTTCCAGCCGATCCTTTGTTGATCGCATTAGCAATCGGGAATACTAAAAAATCATTTTACTATGCCTTTATGTGTACTTTGGGATCTGTTGTTGGTGGAATATTTGGATATATGATTGGATATTTCCTTTGGTGGACATCTCCAGGCGAATATTCCTCAGTTGCAGAATTCTTCTTCAATATAGTTCCTGGGTTTACCACAGAAGTATTTGATAATATCAAAATTCGATATGAAACCTATAATTTTATTGTAATCTTTACTGCCGCATTTACGCCAATTCCATATAAAGTGTTCTCTATTAGCGCAGGTGCATTTTCTATTAATTTACCGATATTCATTATTGCATCTATTCTGGGACGAGGTTTGCGTTTCTATATGATTAGTACGCTAGTATGGTTTTTTGGAGACGCTATTAAGGCAATGATGGATAAGTATTTTAACCTATTTATTATCATTTTAACTATCATATTTTGCTTAAGCTATTTTTTGATTGGATATCTATTTTAATTTGTTATAGTTTTCGGCCATGAAATATACATTATATCTATCTATTCTATTTTTAGCATCATGTGCTACCAATATGCCTAATGCTAGTATTCCTGAGATTAAAACCACGAAAAATGATATTACTATTGATGATTTTAAATCACATATTACTTATTTATCATCAGATGGATTGCGAGGAAGAAGTTCTGGTACGCCAGGAGATAGGCTGGCTAAGGATTATATTGTCAATCACTTTACTAACGCTGGACTACCAACAGAAAGAATGATTGAAGTCCAAGAGCATTATGTTGCAAAAAGCAGACTTAAGCCTAAAAATAAAGTTAAAACATATAATATTATTGCGACCTTACCAGGTAATGATGAACAATTAAAAAATGAATACGTTGTTATTGGCGCTCATTATGATAGCGTCAAAAATACACTTGGATTGATTCATAACGGTGCAGACGACAATGGATCAGGAACAGCAATGATTCTAGAATTATTTGAAAAATTTGCTTCGACTAACACACATAGAAGAACATTAGTTTTTATGACTTTTGGTGGAGAAGAGTTAGGTCTTTTAGGCTCAAAGCATTACGTCAATAATCCAACAATCGATTTAAGTAAAGTACAATTAATGGTGAATTTAGATATGGTTGGAAGAATGGACGAAGAAAATAACGTGCAGTTAGGCGGATCTCCATCTGCAACGAATCTCTCATCGAAGCTTCACCCATTTTTTGTCAATTCTAAGATTAATATAATAGATTTAGGAAAAGGGATATTTAGTCGATCAGATCATTATAATTTTTATAAAAAAGATATTCCTGTTCTTTTCTTTTTTACAGGGATTCATCCAGATTATCATACAGCAACAGATGATGAAGATAAAATCAACTATGATGGAATGATGGAAATTTCTCAAGTAGTAGAGCCAATCGTTTCTGAATTTGCTAACTCTGAAGAGAGGCTTATTTTTGAAAAAATGGAAGATGAACAACAAACAATGCAACAATCTCCATCAAAAATGAAAGTTACTTTAGGTGTAATGCCCGATTACGCTTACGATGGTAAGGGGCTCAAAATAGATAGTGTAATAGATAATCGTCCCGCAAAAATGGCAGGCATATTAGACGGAGATATTCTTATTAAAATCCAAGATATGGATATTGTAGATATTTATAAATATATGGAAGCACTTTCAAATATTGAACCTGGCGATCAAGCTCAAGTGACAGTGTTAAGAGCTGAAGAAAAAGTAATATTAGATGTACAATTTTAAGAGACAACACGTCCAGAAATTATTAATCGTTTTTGCATTCTCGTTCTTTTCATGTAGTCAGCCTCAGACATTTACAATTACCAATGTGCAACAATTGACTCTTACGGGTGATAATGGAGAAGGATATTTCAATCAAGAGGAAACACAGATTGTCTTTCAATCTAAGCGTGACGGCAATGAGTGTGATAAGCTGTACTTGGTAGATGTAGATGGTAAAAATCTCAGAGAATTTCCAATAAAAGACGGAGCCTTTACTTGTGCACATTACGCCCTTGATAATGAGTTTATTTTCTTTTCTTCAACAATAAAAGACGGATCTGAATGTCCAAAAATTTATAAACATCCCAATCCTCGCAAGTATATTTGGCCTTTAAGAAATTATGAGATTTATAGATGGGACGGTGATACTGCAATGCAATTAACTAATGCTCCAGGATATAATGCTGAAACCACTATCCATCCAACAGAAAGAAAAGTTATTTTTACATCAATGCGTGAAGGGGATATAGATTTATACGAAATGGATTATGATGGTAGTAATGTAAAGCGCATTACCACAGAGTTTGGTTATGATGGAGGGGCATTTTACTCTCCTGATGGGAATAGTATTGTATGGCGTGCATGGTACCCTAGTAATGATGAAGAAAAAGAAAAATGGTCTACCAATTTAAGTAATCGTTATATAGACGCTGTACCATTAGATATTTATGTGGCAAAACGAGATGGATCTAATAAAAAAAGATTAACGAATAATGGAGCTACTAACTGGTCTCCATCATGGCATCCAGATGGTAAGCATATTGTTTTTTCATCTAATATGGATGATTGGAGAGAAGACTATAATGCTTTTGGAAGTAACTTTGAACTTTACATGATTCATGTAAATACTTTAAAGATCCAGCGCTTAACCAATAATGATACTTTTGATTCATTTCCAGTAATATCGCAAAATGGAAAAATTATTTTTTCTTCGAATCGGGATGCAGAAAATCCCCGTCAAACAAATATTTTTATCGGATCTATTATCAATAAATAGCTTCTATTGAGATTTAATCTCAATTATACTTGCATCTAGATTCTTTCTATTATAATATTGAGATATAGTCTCAATAGCATATAAATGGGAATGATAAAAAACATAACAATATTATTAGGATTCTTTAGTTTAATTTTCGCTCAAACTACCGTGTCTGGTGTAGTAACAGATGAAAATAATAATCCTGTTGCTGATGCTAATATTATTCTTTCAAACGGTAAAGGTACAACAAGTGGTAGTGATGGTAGTTTCATATTTACTGCAATAGTTCCTATAACAGCAACATTTTCAGCAATTGGTTACGCAGATAAAAACGTATCAGTCAATGATGAAAGTGTGTCTGTAGAACTATCAAGCAAACCTGTAGCATTAGATGCTGTGGATGTATTAGCAGATGCTGCTAGTATTACATCAGGTATGTTCTTAAGATCTGTTAGACCAAGTTCTGTTGTTTCAGAATCAGAATTAAAACAATTTGATCACACCGACATTCATCGTGTCGTATCACGTATTCCCGGAGTTTATGTACAGGAAGAAGATGGTTTAGGTTTAAGACCTAATATCGGAGTTCGTGGTACAGGTCTATTACGTATGGAAAAATTAAATGTAATGGAGGATGGTATTATTATTGCACCGGCTCCATATGCATCACCAGCTGCGTATTATTCTCCAACAATGGGGCGTATGCAGTCTTTAGAGATACGTAAAGGATCTACTCAAATTAAACACGGACCTTTCACTACAGGTGGATCATTAAATTATATATCTACTTCAATTCCTTCATCAGTATTAAATAATGTTGCTTTTACCACTGGAAGCTTTGGTAAAACAGTATTACACGTTAAATCAGGAAATACAGTAGGGCAATGGGGTTATTTATTTGAGATTTACAACGATATGACTAATGGTTTCAAAGAATTATATGGCGGAGGAGATACTGGTTATGCTAAAACTGATGTATTAGCTAAAGTTCGTTATTCTATGAACGCTAACCATGCTTTAGAAATGAAAGTTTCTATGACAGATGAAATCTCAGATGAAACATATCTTGGATTATCAGATGATGATTATGCTACTAACCCATTAAGAAGATATCGTGCGTCCCAACTAGATGAGATGGATGCAGATCATACTCAAGTAGTATTATCATATGCTGGTAAATTATCAGATAATCTATCTCTAGCTATAAGTGCTTATAATAATGAGTTCGCCAGAAATTGGTACAAATTAAATAAAGTAAATGGTCAAAAACTTAGCGTTGTTGCAAACCCAAGTAGTGATCAAGATACTTTTTTATTAATGAGTGCAATGGATAGTGATGCAGATGCATACAGAATTAAAGCTAATAATCGTGAATATTTATCAACTGGTGTTCAAGCAGTGTTAAACTGGAACGCTGGTAATCATGATGTGCAGGCTGGAATGCGCATACATTCAGACGAAATGGATCGTTTCCAATGGGAAGATAGATATCAAATGGTTGCAGGAAAGTTAAATATGACTACAGCAGCAATCCCTGGTTCTGACTCTAATAGAATCGATTCTGCAGAAGCTGCTGCAGTGTACGTTGAAGATAGAATGATTTCTGGTGATTGGACTGTCACAAGCGGTGTAAGATATGAAGAAATCACTGTTAAAAGAAAAGATTGGGGTAAATCAGACCAGTTTCGTGCTACGGATCCATCAGTTAAAGAACAAACATTTAATGTGATTGTTCCTGGTGTAGCAATTGAGTATGGATTACAAGATGGAACTACGCTTGCATATGGTATTCATAAAGGATTCGCTCCTTATGGACCAGGTGGTGTTAAAGTAGTTGATGGTGCTACTCAAGAAGTAGAGCCAGAAACAAGTTGGAATCATGAATGGACAGTAAGATCTTATGAAGGTTTGAACGGATTAGAGCTAACATTCTTCATGAACAACTATGATAACTTGCTAGGATCAGATACTGCTGCTTCAGGTGGCGGAACAGATGAACTATATAATGGTGGTGCTGTTGACGTGGCTGGATTAGAATTATATCTTAGACGTATGTTAATGGATAATGGTACTGTACAGTTACCGATTGAAATTTCATATACAAAAACTAATACTGAATTTAAAGAATCATTTACTACCGCTTATGAAGGATGGCCAGATGTTTCATCTGGAGATGAACTTCCTTATATACCTGAAACAATGGTAGCTGTAAACTTAGGCGCAAACTGGGATAAAACTTCAGTAAACGTTGGCTTAAAACATACTTCAGAAATGAGAACAACAGCAGGATCAGGTCGATTAACTGACGCAAATTCTACGGATGCACTTACTATAGTTGATTTAGGCATAAAATATGCACTTCAAAGTAATTTAACCCTATCTATGGGTGTTAAAAACCTATTGGACAAGGATGCTGTTGTAGCAAGAAGACCTTATGGTGCTCGTCCTACAATGCCAAGAAGCATTACTTTTGGAATAAATTATATCTACTAATAAGAGTTTTGAATTTTTAAGGCTGTTTTCTACTTATTTGCTTTCAGATGTTTATTATTGTTAAATTGTTTTAGTTAATAAAGTAAAAAAGGAACACATCAAATGAAAAAAATATTAGTAATGATGATTTTTTCAAGTATTATTTTTGGACAATATCACATGCAATCTTCTCTAAGTATTAGAGATGGAGTTAAAGCTACAGATTTTGAAAGCGCAATGATACATCACAATAAAGCACATCAAAATGAATTAGGAGCAGTAAACACTTTTCTTGTGCTTAATGGACCTAATGTGGGTCAATATGTAAGAATGCATCAAGGATTATTTCCAATTCCAGCTGATCAATTAGATGCAATTTATAATGCACATAATAATCACGATCCAGTACCTTACGATAAATGGAATGACAGTATGTTGAAACAAGAAACTGGCACTCAGTTTTATACCGTAAGAGGTGACTTGAGCTATAACATGCAATATAAACCTGACTATAAATATCTTACTATGTCAGTGTTCCAAATTGCTCAAGGTGGAAATGCTTATGCTGAGAATGTTTTTGCAATGATGAATGAGATTAGAGCAGAAATGGGATCTACAGAGCATTTTGTATGCATGCAGATGAATACAGGCGGAAAGTTTAATGAATATGTTTTTGCAACTGGTCACGATACAATGTCTGAAACTTTAGATCAGTCAGCGTTCTATGCAGCTCTTGCTAAACTTGCTGAGAAGAATCCTGATTGGGATAAAGAATGGGGTCAAAATGTTTGGGGTGGTTATAGCCAAACAATGGAGTTTAGACCTGAGTTAAGTACGCAATTAGATTAATTATCAATTTAAAAATAAAAAGCCTATCAATTATCTAGTTGGTAGGCTTTTTTTATACCTAAATTAAAATATAATGAAAAGACGTAATTTTATTAAAGCGGGAGCAGTTGGACTGGCAAGTCCTATTCTCTTAGCAGGAAAAAAGAAAATGAAAGTAAATAAAAACAATCCTATTGTAGTCTCGACATGGTTGCATGGTATTCCAGCTAATGAAGCCTCTATTAAAGTGTTAAAGAAGAATGGATCGGCACTAGATGCTGTAGAAGTAGGTGTACGAGTTACTGAAGCAGATGCAGAAAATCAATCTGTTGGATTGGGTGGCAGACCAGACAGTGAAGGAAATGTCACTTTAGATGCATGTATTATGGATTCTGATGGAAATGCAGGATCTGTTGCATTTTTACAGAATATTAAGCATCCGATTTCTGTTGCAAGAAAAGTCATGGAGAAAACAGACCATGTCATGCTTGCAGGAAAGGGTGCATTTGAATTTGCCTTAAAAAATGGATTTAAAAAAGAGAACCTCTTAACTGAGCAATCAAGAAAAGGATGGTTAGAGTGGAAAAAGGACAACAATATTAAGGATTCTTGGGGTCCAAACGATGATCATGATACGATTACCTCATTGGCACAAGATAATGATGGAAATTTATCAGGAGCATGTACCACAAGCGGATTAGCCTATAAATTGCATGGACGTGTGGGTGATAGTCCAATTATTGGTGCAGGCATGTATGTTGACAATGAAGTAGGGGCTGCGGGTGCAACCGGTATGGGAGAATTGGTAATGAAAACATGCGGCAGTTTTTTAGTAGTAGAATTGATGCGTCAGGGATATTCTGCAATGGAAGCTTGTAATGAAGCAGTTAATCGTATTGTTAAACAAGAAGGCGGAAAAACTAAATTGCAAGTTGGTTATATTGCTTTAGGGAAAGACGGAAGCATAGGATATTCATCTATTCAAAAAGGATTTCAATACGCGCTATACAAAGATGGGGTTAATAAACTTCATGATGTTAAGAGCATTTTTTAAATTGATAACCAGTCTTTTTTCTATTAACATTCACACATGTTTAATAAAAAGTCAAAGATTGAACTAAGACGACAATTAGAGCAGGAAACGTTTAAGCGTATTACCTGTTCTTTTTATCGATATATAGAGGTTAAAAACCCCGAAGATTTTCGTAATCATCTATATGAGCAGTTTTCGCATCTAAATATCTTGGGTCGGGTTTATGTTGCTAGAGAGGGTATTAATGCTCAAATAAGCGTTCCTGAGCATAAATGGGGCATATTTGAGGACTATATTAACTCAGAAACCCTGTTAAACGGTGTAAAGCTAAAAAAAGCAGTTCAAGAAGGAAGTTCCTTTATCAAATTAAAGATTTTAGTAAAGAATGAAATAGTAGCTTATGGCGTAGATAAAGATAGCTATGATATGAATCATACCGGTCAGCACTTATCTGCTAAGGAATTCAATCAATCAATTAAAGAAGAAGGTTCTATTGTAGTGGATATGCGTAATTATTATGAAAGCGAAGTAGGTAAATTTAAGAATGCGATTACACCAGATATTCATCGATCTCAAGAATTATTGCCAGCAGTAGAAGAGCTATTATCTGATGATCGCGATAAAAAGGTTCATTTGTACTGTACAGGTGGAATTCGTTGTGAAAAAGCAAGCGCTTATCTCTTAAAGAAAGGATTTAAAGATGTCTACCAATTAGATGGTGGTATTATTCAATATGCTCATGATATCAAAAAAGAGAATATTCCGTCATCATTTATTGGAAAAAACTTTGTATTTGACGACAGATTAGGTGAAAAAATTACTGATGATGTGATTGGAAAATGTCACCAATGTCGAGAAACATGTGATCAGCATGTTAATTGCAGTAATGACGCATGCCATATTTTATTTATTCAATGTGAAAATTGTGCAACGAAATATGATAAATGTTGTTCGGATGATTGTAAAGACTTTAATGCCTTAGATATTGAAGCACAAAGAAAACTAAGAAAAGATATAGATAAAAAAATTTCTAGTGCTAAATTATCCACGAAATTTAGACCAAAACTATATAAACTATTTAATTATTGGAAATAAGCATATGTCACTACTAAATAAAATAAAAGAAATGATAAGTAATCCAATTTCAGTTAGCTATAAACAGAAAAAAGAGTATAGTAAATTGGATATGATTGTATTGAATCCTGTTTTCCTTTTTCTAATGGTTAGTTGGGTAACATGGTCAGCGTGGGACGTTTCTAGACCGCAAACTTCTTCAGCTGCAGATGCAGCATTAAGCAATGCAATGGTTTATTTTGAAAGAGGAGATTTCGATAACGCAGTCCTACAATTGGAGTCAGTAGTAGAGGATCATAAAAAAACCTCAGCTGCAGTGCATGCTAAATTTTATTTGGGTAGAACTGCCTTTATAAATGGCAATAATGATAAGGCTATAATGTTATTATCTGAGTGTGCTTCAAAGTTAGATTATTCAACATTAAAGACTGAAGCATATATCATGCTAGGACAACTTGATTCAGATCTAGATAATGCTCTTAGATTCTTTGATAAGGCAGCAAAAAATGCGTTATCTGATAACGAAGTAACTTATATATCCATACTAAAAGCTAAGCGCTTAACAATGGTGGGGAAAAAATCAGAAGCTTTAGAAATTTTAGATAATTTAGATTCTGAAAATAATGCCTATAAAGAGCTATTTGAAGAGGTATATGGGGTTGCATTAACTTTAAACTAAGTTTCTTGTTTAAACGGTTTTTAATAAATATATTTACGCAGTATTTGAGTGGGCCACGGCCCATTTTTGTTATAATAGAAAATTTGAAAGGTTGATATGGTAAACAGAGATTTAATTGAGATTTTTATTGAATTAGCGAGAGAAAAAAATATTGAGCGTTCTGAGCTTGGAACAATTATTGAGCAGCTCTTTTTATTTATTATTGATAAAGAAAAAGGCGAATCTGATAATTGTAGTGTAATTGTTAATCTAGATAAAGGTGAAATTGAAATTTATGTGGAAAAAACAATTGTTGAAGAAGTAGACGATGATCACTTCGATATTACACTAGAAAGAGCTCTAGAGCTTGAACCAGAGCTTATAGATTTAAAATTAGGAGATACGTTTGTAGAAGTAGTTGATCCAGCAGATTTTGGTAGAAGATTGGTTGCCAATGCAAGACAGTTTTTAAATAAAAGAACACGTGAAGTACAACAACAATATATCTATGAAGATTATGTACAAAGAATTGGTGAGGTAATTATCGGTACTGTACATCAAGTACATAGAGAGAATACTTTTGTAAATATTGAACAAACCGAGTTAAGAATGCCTCGAAATGAGCAAATTTTCTCAGAAAGATTTAGAAGAGGAGACACAATCAGAGCTCTTGTTAAGGCTGTAGAGGTTACTCCTAAAGGTCCAGATATTCTGATATCTAGAAGTGATGATTTATTTCTTTATAAATTATTCGAAATGGAAGTTCCTGAGATTGAGGATGGTATTATTGAAATTAAAGGAATCGCTAGAAAACCTGGAGAAAGAAGTAAGATTATTGTTCATTCTATTGATAAGCGAATTGATGCGGTTGGTGCTTGTGTCGGTATGAGAGGAAGCCGTATTCAATCTGTAGTAAGAGAATTAAACAATGAAAAGATTGATATTGTTAATTATACTGAAAAATCAGAGGTTTTTGTCACTAGAGCTCTATCACCAGCTAAACCAATTGACTTATATATAGATGATGATAGGAAATACTGCGTCGCAATCTTTGATGAAGGTGGCTTAGAAAATGCTGTTGGTAGAAGTGGGGTAAATATAAATTTAGCTTCTAAATTAACAGGTTATACGATTGATGCTTATACCGAAGAAGAGTATGCTGAAGTATTAGTAAATCAAAAAACAAATCTTGATACTTTTAAAGGTATTAAAAAAGGCGTATTAAAGAAGTTAGCTAGCGCTGATATTGTTAGTGTTGCAGATTACTTAGGAACAAAGAAATTTGTTTTAGTAGATGAAATCGATCTTAGTGGAGATGAAATTAATTCTATAAGCACTGTTGTAAATGCTTTTATTAGTAGAAACGATGAGCCAGAAGAAGAAATAGTAGAAGAAGTTGCTACAGAAGAAGTAGAAGAAACTCCTGCTGAAGAAATAGTAGAAGAAGTTGCTACAGAAGAAGTAGAAGAAACTCCTGCTGAAGAAATAGTAGAAGAAGTTGCTACAGAAGAAGTAGAAGAAACTCCTGCTGAAGAAGTTGAAGAGGAAAAATAATACATGACTGACTCTATTAGAATCTTTCAGTTAGCAAAAGAACTGAATATATCTCACAATGATATTGTTGATTTTCTAAAATCAAAAGGGATATCTGTTTCGAGTCATATGTCTCCAATTGATGGAAAAACTCAGCAAGTAGTATATACTGAGTTTGCTAAAGATAGGCAATCGGCAGAACGAGACAGGAAAGAGCAGGTTAGAAAAGAGATTCATGACTCTAAAGTAGTTATGAAAACAAAATCTGTTAAAAAATTTAAAATTTTGTCAGTACAAGATCAAAGAGAGCAAGAAAAGATAAAAAAAGTTGAATCGGAAAAAGTAGAAGGAAAAAAGACAGCAAAAGTTGAATCGAAAAAAGTTGTTGAGAAGAAAGAACCAAAGAAAAAATTAAGAAAAATTACACTACGAGAACCTTCTACAGCTCAAGATAAGAAAGAAATTAAAAAAGACAAAGAAGCGATTAAGAAAGATACTTCTGCAGTAAAAAGACTTAAAAAGACTTTGGCATCGATGGATGCTAGTCCAAAAAAGAAATCTTATAAAAAAGCTAAAAAAGATTCAGATAGTGATTCAAGTGATACTCCAAGAGTCGTCGAGTTGGCAGAATACGCTAGTATTGATGAGATTGCGAAAGTATTAGATGTAAACACTAGTGAAGTTATTGGAAAATGCCTACAGATGGGAGTTTTAGCTACTGTAAATCAAAGATTAGAATGGGACATTATTGAGTTAATTGCTGGAGAATATGATGTTGAATTAAAGAAACATGAAGAAGTTATAGATGACTTGTTTGTAATAGCTCATACAGAAGAAGAGTTGGTAGATGCAACAAATCGTGCACCAGTTGTAACAATTATGGGTCACGTAGATCATGGTAAAACATCTATTTTAGATTATATAAGAGAAACGAAGGTAGCTGCAGATGAATCAGGCGGTATTACCCAACGAGTTGGAGCATATCAGATTGATCATAATGGCAATAAAATTACCTTTTTAGACACGCCTGGACACGAAGCGTTTACTGCAATGCGAGCAAGAGGAGCACAATCAACTGATATTGTAATTCTTGTTGTTGCTGCTGATGATAGTGTTATGCCTCAGACTTTAGAAGCTATTGATCACTCAAAAGCAGCAGAAGTGCCAATTATTGTTGCCATCAATAAAATTGATAAGCCTGGAGCAAATCCAGATACTGTAAAGAGAGAATTATCTGAAAAAGACGTACTTGTTGAAGATTGGGGTGGTAAAATTCAATCTGTTCATACCTCTGCCATAACAGGTGAAGGTATTGACGCATTGATGGAAGCAATCTTGTTAGAAGCTGAAGTATTAGATTTAAAAGCTAACGCTGCTATAGAATGCAAAGGGACTGTGATTGATTCTAAGCTAGATAAAGGTTTGGGTCCAATAGCTACAGTTTTAATTCAGAAAGGAACTTTAAAAATAGGAACTCTATTTATTTGTAATAATTATCCAGGAAAAGTTCGTGCAATTATGAATGAAAGAGGTGAGCGTATTAAAACCGCAGGACCGTCAGATGCTGTACAAATTCTTGGATTTGATCAAGTTCCGCAATCAGGAGATATTTTTGCTGAAGTGGTCAATGAATCTAACTTAAAGAAGATTGCAAATGAAAGGCAAAGAATTAAGAGAGAAATTGACTTACAAATGGTTCAAAAAACTTCATTAGATAGTATTTCTGCTCAAATTAAAGAAGGCGATGTTAATAATTTAAATATTATCATAAAGGCAGATTCTGATGGATCTATTGAGGCTCTTATACAAAGTTTAGAGAAAATTAATAACGATGAAGTTGGAGTTGATGTTGTACATAAAGGGGTAGGTAATGTAAGTGACTCTGATGTATTGCTCGCCCAAGCATCTAAAGCTGTTGTAATAGGTTTTGGTGTTCAAGTACCATCTAATACAAAATTGTTAGCAAATCAAAGCAATGTTGAAATTAGAGCCTATAATATCATCTATCAGGTTGTTGAAGATGTTAAGTTAGCTGTTGAAGGTCTATTGAGACCTGATCTTGTAGAAGAAGTTCTAGGAGAAGCTATTGTTAAGGAATCATTTAAGATTCCAAAAATTGGTTTTATTGCCGGTTCTCAAGTTGAAAGTGGAAAGATCACTAGAGACTGTTTCGTTAGACTTATAAGAGAAGACGAAGAATTAATATCAAAAGGAAAGTTAGTATCATTGAAACGTTTTAAAGATGATGTCAATAGCGTTGATTCCGGTTTAGAATGTGGAATTGCTGTTGAAGGTGTTAAAAAGTACTTTCCTGGAGATAGAATTGTAGCATATAAAATAAATGAGATTAAAAGAAAACTATCAGAAAGTTGAATACTAAACCATTTTCAAGATCAGAGCGTGTTGAACAGCAAGTTTTAAAAACTATTAATCAAATTTTATCAAAAGATCTAGATTTGAGAAAATATGGTTTTTTAACATTTTCAGACGTTAAAATGACTTCAGATCTAAAGCATGCTAATTTATTCTACAGCATTATTAACCCAACCAAAGATTTGAAGATTATCAATAAAGAATTAAACTTGTTAGTTCCTACATTTAGAAAGTATTTATCAATGTCTTTAGAGCTAAGATCTACACCTACTTTAAAGTTCATTTATGACGATTCTTTTGAGCAGTTTCAGAAGATAAATGAATTAATGAAAAAGATTGATTAGTTATGATATATAACATATATAAGCCTAAAGATTTTTCTTCTTTTAGTGTTGTGAAGCAAATTAAGAGGATTACACATGAAAAAGTGGGACATTCAGGTACATTAGATCCGTTTGCTGACGGTGTTTTAGTATTGGGTGTTGGTAAATCAACTAAAAAATTATCAGATATCATTCAATATGATAAGACTTATGAAGGTGTGATAAAATTAGGAAAAAAAACAGATACAAAAGATCTTACAGGAACTGTTATAGGTAAAGAAAAGGTTCCTAATATCAATGGTATTGATTTTGAGAAGATTTCTCAATCATTTTTAGGTATTCAAATGCAAGAAACTCCAATGTATTCAGCGAGAAAAGTTAATGGAGTTAGACTGTATAAGCTTGCTAGAAAGAATATTTCAGTTAAGAGAAATCCTAAGCAGATTGAAATTAAGTATTTAAAGTGTACCGTTATTGATAGTGATACATTGCAAATTAAAGTGGAATGTTCATCTGGGACATATATTAGGGTTTTGGCAGAAGATATAGCAAAGAAAATTGGTACTGTAGGTCATTTAATAAAACTAACACGAACAACAGTAGGATCTTTTTCATTAAATGACTCATTAACTGTAGAAAAATTTGAGGAAGAATGGAAGTCATAAGATCAATTGAAAATATGCAGCCATTAGAGTCTTCTGTTGTAACTATTGGAAATTATGATGGAATACATCTAGGTCATCAAGATATACTAAAACATATCATAGAAACTGCTAAAAAAGAGTCAATTCCTTCATGTCTAATTACATTTGATCCATATCCAGCGTATATATTATCAAATGATAGCAAACCAATGAATCTACAAGATATTGATTCCAAGCTTGCTGCGCTTGAAGAGATGGGAGTTGATAAGGTTCTTGTCATTCCTTTTACATTAGAATTTTCACGTATGTCAGCAGAAGATTTTTCAGAAAATATTATTAAGAGACTATTCAATCCTAAGCTGATCTCCGTAGGAGAAAATCATTATTTTGGATTCAATAAAAGAGGAGATATATCTTTTTTGACTAAATTTTGTCATGAAAATAATATTGATCTACACACTCCTGAAATAAGAGTGCTGCATGGTAAACCAATTTCAAGCACACTAACAAGAGGGTTAATCTATGATGGACTTTTAGATCAAGTTCCATCATTATTAGGTAAATTTTATGGTTTTAATGTAGTTACGGTACATGGGTCAAATAGGGGAAAATCGATGAATTATCCCACTGCAAATTTTATACCCCTAAGTAAATATCAGATGATTCCTGAAGGTGGCGTATATCTTTCAAGAGTACTCTTAGACGGAGAAGAGTACTTTGGGATGGCAAATATTGGATATAGACCGACTTTTAATGAAAAAAAATTTGTTATGGAAGTTCACATTTTATCTGATAAATTCAGCGACTTATACGATAAAAGATTTTATATAGAATTTTTAAATAAAATTCGAAATGAAATAAAGTTTGAAAGTAAAGAATACTTAATCAAACAGATTGAAAACGATAAGGAAGTATGTATTAAATTGATAGATTCTTTTAAGGAGAAATATGAAATATAGTAAAGAAACGAGTAAGATTATTCAAGACGCAGGTATTGATGTTAATAACGTTGGTAGTAGTGAAGCGCAAATTGCACTTCTTACAGACCGTATTAGATCATTGACAGAACATGTAAAATTACATAAGAAAGATGTTCACTCGCGACATGGCTTAGTTAAACTCGTATCACAAAGAAGAAAACAATTGAAATATTTAAGAAAAACTAAACTAGATAGTTATGATGAATTAATCACCAAACTATCAATAAGAGGATTATAAAGAAAGAATATGATAAAAGTAGAAAAAAATATAGCCGGCCGACTATTAAAAATTGAATCAGGCCAAATAGCAAGACAAGCGGGTGGATCCGTATTTATTACGTATGGAGACACTGCAATGCTTGCAGCAGTATGTTGTTCATCTGAACCGAGAGAGGGTTTAAACTTTCTTCCGATGCAGGTTGAATATAGAGAAAAACATTATGCGGGTGGAAAAATACCCGGAGGTTTCTTTAAAAGAGAGGCGAAACCAACAGATGCTGAAGTTTTAACTTCACGTTTGACAGATCGTCCAATTAGACCTTTAATTCCTAAGAATTATAGAAATGATTTACAAATTATGTTAACCACAATGTCTTATGATGGTGTGAATACACCGGATGTAGTAGCAGCAATTGGTGCTTCTGCGGCATTGTTATTGTCTCCAGTACCATTTGATGGTCCAATAGCTTCTGTTAAAGTAGGCTTAGTTGACGGAGAATATGTTTTAAATCCTACATTGGAACAAATGGAATCATCTGATTTAGATTTGATGGTAACCGGTAAAAAAGATAAAATTTGTATGATTGAGGGTGGTTCTAATTTTGTACCTGAAAAAACAATTTTAGAAGCATTAGACATTGCAATGGAAGGTATTAATGACATTGTGGATCTTCAAATGGAATTTTCAGAACATTTTGATAATTCTTATGAGATTGTTGACAATACAGTAATAACTGACGAAGTAATCAAGTCTCTTGAAGATTCATTTTCAGATCAAATAGAAAAATTACTTGATATGGATTCTAAGCAAGCAATGGATGTTGCATATAACGAAATTGTAAAAGAAGCTTCGACTCCTCATGAAGAAGATGAAAAGATGTATTCTGAAGTAAAAGAATATGTTAAAAATATGTTTAAAAATGCAGTTAGAAAAACTGCATTAGAGAAAAAAGTGAGAGTTGATGGTAGAGGATTAGATGATATTAGACCAATTAGTATTGTTCCATCATTATTACCTCGTGTTCACGGATCTGCTTTATTTACTCGAGGTGAAACGCAAGCAATTGCTGCGCTTACTTTAGGTAATGCTAGAGACGAACAAATTATCGATTCAATGGCAAGTGATTATAAAAAATCATTCATGCTACACTACAATTTCCCTCCTTACTGTGTAGGGGAAACTGGAAGAATTGGTTTCACAAATAGAAGAGAGATTGGCCATGGTCATTTAGCGGAAAGATCGCTAAAACCTATATTGCCTTCATCTGAAGAGTTTCCATATACAATTCGCGTTGTATCAGAAATTACAGAATCAAATGGATCTTCTTCTATGGCATCAGTGTGTGGTGGCTCATTAGCTATGATGAACGCTGGAGTGCCTATTAAAGAGCATGTTGCTGGTATTGCAATGGGATTAATCACTGATGGTGAAAATCATGCAGTATTAAGTGATATCTTGGGAACTGAAGATTTTTATGGAGACATGGACTTCAAAGTTGCTGGAACTAAAGATGGAATTAGTGCCATCCAATTAGATTTAAAAGTTCCTGGATTACCAATGGAAATTCTATCTATGGCATTAGAGCAAGCAAATAAAGGTAGATTGCATATTCTTGATGAGATGAATAAAGCAATAAGTACTCCAAATGCATTGTCTCAATATGCACCACAGATCGAATCGTTTAAGATTGATAAAGAGAAAATTGGAGCCCTTATTGGTCCAGGTGGAAAAAACATTAAAGCAATTCAAGAAAGAGCTGAATGTGTTATCAATATTGAAGATGATGGAACTGTTAGTGTATCAGCAGCAGATAAAGCAGCACTTGATAATGCTATTGCTCAAGTTAAAGCGGTTACTGAAGATCCAAAAGTTGGAACTGTTTTTGACGGTAAGGTTACAAAGATACTAGATTTTGGTGCTTTTGTAGAATTTGCTCCAGGACGTGAAGGTTTAGTGCATATTTCACAGTTAGCTTGGGAACGAGTTAATAAAGTAGATGATGTACTGTCAGTAGGGGATGCTGTAAAAATCAAATTGTTTGAAATTGATAAGCAAGGTCGTTTAAACTTTAGTATGAAATTGCTAATGGATAAACCTGAATAATTAAAGATATTTAACTTTAAATAACAAAACTCATCATGAAAATTGGCGTTCCTAAAGAGATTATTTCTCAGGAATATCGTGTATCGATTAATCCTGAGACTGCAAAACTTTTACTCGAAAGTTCTCATCAGTTATTCATTCAAAAAAATGCAGGCGTTGATAGCGGTTATAGCGACCAAGAATATGCTAATCTTGGTTGTACTATATTAGACAATGCTATAGATGTGTTCCATCAATCTGATTTAATTATAAAAGTTAAAGAACCTTCTTTAGATGAAGTAGAGCTAATGAAGAATAAGATGCTCTTCACATATCTTCATTTAAGTTCATCAAAAATTCTGACAGAAAAGCTCTTAGAATGTAATGTTATAGCACTTGCGTACGAAACTGTTGTAATCAATAATGAGACTCCTATGTTAAAACCTATGAGTGAGATTGCGGGCAGATTATCTCTTTTAGACTCTATTGAACTTTTAAAGAAAAGTAAAGGAGGTAAGGGGAAACTAATATCAGGAACTTCTCTTTCAGATCCAGCAAATGTATTGATTATTGGCGCTGGTATCGTCGGTATTAATGCAATGCAAATGAGTTTAGGTTTGGGTGCGAATACAACAATTTTAGATATTAATAACGAATTACTTTCAAAAATAAAAACTCAATATCCTGCAGTAAATATAGGAACATCTTCCAAAGAACTGATTGAAGGTTTATTACCAATAGCAGATGTTGTGATTGGCGCAGTATTAACTCCAGGGGCTAAGCCACCAACAGTAATTACTAAAGAAATGCTTAGCTTGATGCAGGATAAGAGCATTTTATCTGATGTTGCTATTGATCAAGGTGGTTGCTTTGAAACATCTAAACCAACTACCCATAGTGAACCTACCTATGAAATTGATGGTGTTATCCACTATTGTGTTAAGAATATCCCATCTGCGGTGCCATTTACTGCCACTAACGCTTTAAATGAGTCTACAAGGCCATTTATAGCCAGATTAGCTAATGAGGGGGTAGAAGGATTAAGATCAAACATTAATCTTCTTATGGCGCTAAATACATATGACGGCCATCTAGTTAATAAAGAAGTAGCCGACGCTCATGGCTTAGAATATTCTGATCCAAGTAATATTCTTTAAATATTAGCATTAAAGAATAACTTTAATCACTTGTTTTTTTCTTAAAAAAATAATAACCTAAAGTAATGCTTGAATCAAAAACAAAGCTATATTATAGCATTAAAGAAGTAAGTGAAATCACCAACCTTAAACCTTATGTTTTAAGATACTGGGAGTCAGAGTTTCCATCACTAAAACCTGTAAAAAATAAAGCAGGTAATAGAACCTATAAACAAAATGACATTAATGTAGTACTTGAGATTAAGGAATTACTTTATGGTAAGAAATTTACGATTAAAGGTGCAATAGAAGAAATGAAGGGTGGTTCTAAGATTGGATCCGCTTCAACTAAGATTAGCAATAGCGATGTGTCAGTTCTTATGGAAATCCGCAATGAATTGAAAAGTATCTTAAATGAACTAAATAGACATTAGAGCTATGGACGTTTCATCGTTAATTACATATTCAATTCCAGTTTTTCTTCTACTAATTATTATTGAGTTTTTTTATGGTATTATAAAAAAAGACAATAATTATAGAGTGAATGATGCTTTAACAAGTATGTCTTTAGGTTTGATCAGTCGATTTGTTCCATTATTAGGGTTAGGTTTTCAATACGTTGTTTACAAGTATGTTGCTCAATATTATAATTTAAAATTACTAAACTTAGAGGAGACTTGGGTTTGGGTAGTATCTTTCATTCTTTATGATATCTGTTATTATTGGATGCATCGCATGCATCATGAGATAAAAATTTTCTGGGCAACTCACGTTGTACATCACCATGGAGAAGAGTTTAATTTAGCAACTGCTTTAAGACAGACTAGCAGTGGCTTTTTATGGAAGTGGGTATTCTTTTTACCAGTGTTTATAATTGGTGTTCCTCCAGAAGTCTATGTTAGTGTTGCAGGGGTTAATTTAATCTATCAATTTTGGGTGCACACGGAACATGTTGGAAGGTTAGGGTTTCTTGAATATATATTCATAACTCCATCTAATCATAGAATTCATCACGCTCAGAACGATGATTATTTAGACGCAAATTATGGAGGTGTTTTTATTTTATGGGATCGTATTTTTGGAACATTTATTGATGAAAGAAAAGATTTAAAACCAATATATGGTACTGTTAAACCATTAAAATCATTTAATCCTTTCTGGGCAAACATTGAAGTGTTCTATCAAATGATTTTAGATTCTTATAGGACGAAAAAACTTAAGGATAAAGTATATGTTTGGTTTTCGCCGCCAGCTTGGAGACCAGATGATGTTACAGAGAAATATCCTCTAAAAAAGAACGACTTGGATAGCTTCAAAAAATATGATCCTCAAATAGGAATTAGACAAAAAATATTTGGATTCTTTCAATTTATAATGATAAATGCTTTGACGGTTTTAATGTTGTTTAATATAGATAAATTCTCTTATTCTGAAATGTTATCTGTTGCAGTTTTGGTTGTAACTCTAGCAATTTCAAATTCTTTCATACTGGACGGAAAAACATATGCAAATAAAGTTGAGATAGCCCGATTATGTGGTGTCTTTATATTCTTATATCTTGGATTTTTTACTAATTTTGTATATTTGATTTTAGTTCATACTATTGTTGCTTTAACAATAACTTTACTCTTGTTAAAAAATGATAGATATAGTTTTGGTTAATAGAATAATTCATACCTTAATTTGGTAGCCAACTAAAAGCCTCTCGGTATATGATTACTAAGAGGCTTTTTCTTTATTAACATGATAAAAATAGTATTAACTTAATTGTATGAAAATGAAAAGACTTTTTAACTCAATTATAGTAGGGATTGGAATATTTTCTGCTTCTTTTCTAGTGCCTGTTATTGGTGGAATTATATCTATTCCTATGAGTTTAATCGGAGCATGGATGTATTATGGTCACAGTAAATAGAAGTTTGTATAAACTTTGCTTATTTTTGCTTAGTTTTTTTAACATCATTATGGCAGAAGAAAATACAAATCAGAAGGAAGCTTTCTTTGCAGCTGGATGTTTTTGGGGTGTAGAATCTACATTTCAGCAATTAGAAGGCGTAAAATCAGCTAGTGTGGGTTATACAGGGGGAAAGGTAAAAAATCCCTCTTATGAGCTAGTATGTACTGGAATAACAGATCACGCTGAAGCAGTTCAAGTAGTATATGATGCAAGCGTAATCTCTTATGAACAGCTTTTAGATATTTTCTTTGACTTACATGACCCAACAACAATTGACAGGCAGGGCCCTGATGTAGGTTCTCAATATCGTTCAGCAATATTTTATAAGAATGAAGAGGAAAAAACATTAGTTGAAATTAAAATTAACCAGGTTAATGAATCTGGAAAATTTCGATCAAGAGTTGTGACTGAGGTAGCACCTTTAAGCGACTTCTACGATGCGGAAGATTATCATCAGGATTATTACAAAAAAAGAGGAATAGTTGGTTGCGCAATATAAAACCGGGAGAGTAAAATGAGATTGCAAAAGAGTGTTTATTTATTATCGTTTTTACTATTAGTTGTTTTTACTTCTGACTTAAACGGTCAGTTTAGAAGAAAGAAAGTTAAACTTAGTGAAACCAATAAGATTGAAGAGTTTATAAATGATCATATTCAAGATCCGTTTATGATAGAGCATATTCAGGCTATCCAGTCAGAGTTGGTAAAAATGGGATTTGAGATTCTTCCACCTGATACAGATGGAGATCTAGCAGTAGAGGTTGTATTTGAAGATTTCAGTTTTGATCCAATTTATGGTTCTACAGCAGATCCAAGAACATCACACATTATTTTCAGAAATCCACAAACTACAAAGGTTGTTGCTAAATTTATGACTAATTCAATACTACAGGACGATGACTTTGATGGACCAATGACAAATGCATTTGGAAATACAACAAACTCTTCTATGAGTGGTGGTTATGGAGGAAGTTCGAGTCAACCAATCGACGTAAACGCAATTATCTTAGATTGGATGAAACAAATTAAGAACTTCTATTAAGCTTTGGCCTATAATCACAAAGTTATCGAACCTAAGTGGCAGAAATATTGGTCTAAAAATGAAACATTTAAGACTAGTTCCGACAGTAAAAAGCCAAAATATTATGTCCTTGATATGTTTCCTTATCCTTCTGGATCAGGTCTTCATGTAGGACATGCTCTTGGATATGTAGCAACAGATATTGTTGCCCGATTTAAGAGAATGAAAGGATTTAATGTTCTTCATCCTATGGGTTGGGATGCTTTTGGGTTGCCAGCAGAGCAGTATGCGATTAAAACAGGTACTCATCCTAAAATTACTACAGCTGAGAATATCAGTAATTTTAAACGTCAAATTAATCAATTAGGTTTTTCTTATGACTGGTCTAAAGAGATAAATACAACAGATCCTAACTATTATAAGTGGACACAATGGATTTTTCTACAATTATACAACAAAGGTTTGGCTTATGAAGAAGAAGTGGCTGTCAATTGGTGTCCAGAATTACGTACAGTGCTTGCGAATGAAGAGGTTGTAGATGGTAAATCTGACATAGGAGGCCATCCTGTTTATCGAACACCAATGAAGCAATGGATCTTAAAGATAACAAAATATGCAGAATCTTTATTAGATGGTCTAGACGATTTAGATTGGCCTGAGAATATTAAAGAGCTTCAAAAGAATTGGATTGGCAAATCTGAAGGGGTAGAAGTAGGCTTTTCCGTTGATGGATATCCTAATGAAAAAATTGAGGTATATACCACAAGACCTGACACTCTCTTTGGTGCTACTTATATGGTTCTTGCTCCAGAGCATCCACTAGCTAAGAAGGTAGTCACAAAAGATAAATCTCTATCACTGGACAAGTATATTGAAGAAACTCAGAAAAAATCAGATTTTGATAGAACGGAAGTAAATAAAGATAAGACAGGTATTTTTACCGGATCTTATGCTATCAATCCTTTTAGTGGTGAAAAAATGGAAATATGGGTAGCGGATTATGTGTTGATAAGTTATGGTACTGGTGCAATTATGGCTGTTCCTGGACACGATGATAGAGATTGGGAATTTGCAACTAAATACACGTTACCTATAAAAGAGGTTGTAGAAGGTGGAGATATAACAAAATCAGCTTTTACTGCTAAGGAAAATGCTATTTTAGTGAACTCAGAGCATGAAGATACATTATCTCTTAATGGTCTTAATGTGGAAGCAGCAATTGAAAAAGCAATAGACTTTATAGAAAAAAATGGATTAGGCTCTGGAACAGTGAATTATAAGCTTAGGGATTGGTTGTTTTCTAGGCAACGTTATTGGGGTGAACCATTTCCTATTATTCATACAGAAGATGGAATCACAACAATCGATGAATCAGATCTACCTGTGCGATTACCAGAAGTAGAAAATTATAAGCCATCAGATGACGGAAAATCTCCACTTTCAGCTATTAATAATTGGGTTGAAGTAAAAGATACATCTGATAATATTATTGGACTTAGAGAAACAAATACTATGCCACAATGGGCTGGTTCTTGTTGGTATTATCTAAGATTTACAGATCCTTCTAATCATACTGAAGCTTGGTCAAAAGAAAATGAAAATTATTGGATGCCTGTTGATTTATATATAGGAGGGCAAGAGCATGCAGTTCTACATTTATTATATGCCCGATTCTGGCATCACGTTTTATATGATTTAGGTTTATTATCGACGAAAGAACCATTTCAAAAGCTGTATAATCAAGGAATGATTCTTGGGGACGATGGGTCTAAAATGAGTAAATCAAGAGGAAATGTTATCAATCCTGAAGATATTATTGAACAATATGGCGCTGACGCCATGAGACTCTATGAAATGTTTATGGGGCCACTAAATAAATCAAAACCATGGAATACAAAAGGCTTACAAGGATGTTATAGATTTATCAATAA
>JAAZXT010000027.1 GCA_014240005.1 Fidelibacterota bacterium
ATGGGACAGTGGGCTATACACAGTTATTGAATCAAACTGGACATGAACCAAATTATGACGAAGTATTAGATGCGCTTACTTAGCGATTAATACGGGACAATTACATTGCTGAGCAATGCTAATTGGTTTGCTCCCAAAAAAATATTTCAAGATTGGATTTTTTGGAGAGACTCCAAGCATAACAAGACTATCATCTTTAGCATATTTCACCACAGTTTCTATGGGATTACCTTCAAGAACTGTTGCGGTATTTCTAATACCTGCATTTGTAAATCTTTTTTTAGTTTTTGCTAATATGTTTTTCAATTTTTCATCAGAAGATCTATTCTCTAATACCGTAATGATCTCTACAGATAACTTTTTAGACTTTGCAAACTGTTGAGCAATTTCAATTGCTTTATTTGAACCTAAAGAATTGTTGACAGGTAGTAATATTTTATACTTCTTATTGACTGAATAGTTCTTTACAACCATTACAGAGCTATCAATAAATTGTACTAATTTATGATGCATACCTTTATTTCCACCACCACCAATGATTGTTATATCGTGATTGTTAACTTCCACTTCTGATCTGAGTTGATCAATGATTTCACCAGTACGCAAGATTAAATCAATCTTATTTGAATGATTTCCTTTTAATAGAACGCGCATCCTAGAATTTTCTTCATCAATAAGAAGGTGGTCATTAAAAGTAACATCGTTGTCATGTTGTTCGATGTAATTTTTTGATTGTAGAAAATCATATGCCCATTCTAAAGTTCTAACTCCTGGCCTATATAACTCTCTATCATCTAAATTTTGATGTACAACACTAACATCTTTCTCAGAAAATTGACTAATTTTTTTACCTACATATGCAATAGTGGTAGTTGCTTCAAATGCATTTGAAATTTTCATTCCAAGATCTAATGTTGGTTTGGAATATTCTTTTCCACCAATTGCGATTAAGATATTCATAGCGTTACCCAATAGAATTTTGACATTAAATATAAAATAGCAATTGAACTAGTAAACATCAATAGGCCAACTTTAAAAAAAGTTCTAGTACTAACAAGTCCTGTAGAATAAATAATCATTGCAGTAGGAGATGAAATAACTGTAAGGAATGAAAATCCTGATGCAATAGCAGCAGAAAGAGCAAAAGATATATCGGAAGGTTGTAATTCAATTGCCATAGGACCTAATAATGAGATAGTAGCTGAACTTGTGAAAAAGTTTGCAGTCAATCCTGTTAATATGGCCATAAAAGACCAACTAACGTTTAAATTGCTTTCAGGCATTAAGGCTAACATACCATTAAATTTTTCAACCATCCAAGATGATGCTCCTGTATCATTAATTTGAAATCCTAATGATATAGTTGCAGCAAATAGAAGAATGACCCCCCAGTTCGTATTTTTATTGATTACTTCCCATGATACCATTCCGCAAATCATAAAGATTAATGCACCACATAATGCGATAATGCCCAAACCAAATTCTTCATTAAATAAGAACCAACTAGTAACAATAAATAAAATAATAAGAGAAGAAAACAAATGGTTAATATTATTTTTAGTATTTGATGCTGCTACCTTCTTTTTATATCCTTGAATTTGAATATTCTTTAAGGTCGTTGGAAATGCAAATTGTAATACAAAATATGCAACAATGAGCTGTACTATCAATATAGGATAAGCATGTCTCATCCACTCCCAGTAATCAATATTAATATTACTAAACTCTTGCAAGTAATTAATCATAATCACATTACGGGCCCCGCCAGATGGAGTTCCAATAGACCCAATAATAGTACCATATGCCACAGAAAATAGAGTTAATAATACAGCATTTTTTCCATCCGTTTGTGTTGTATCAACATTTTTTATAACAGATAATCCTATTGGTAGCATAATAGCAATAATTGTATGTTCCCCTAAAAAAGATGAAAGAATTGCTGAAACGGTCATTAATCCTGCAAGAAATAATCTTTTATTTCTCCCAAACATTTTTATAATAACTTTTGCCAGCCTTATGTCTAGTCCTTGGTGTACAATGGCAATAGCAAACATAAGAGATCCCATGACAAATAATACGGCATCATTCATGAATGATGCTGCTACTACATCTGGTGGTGCTACTCCTAGTAATACTTGTAGTACTAATGTTAATAGAGCTATTGCTGGAAATGGTATAGGTTCAAATGTTACTAAAGTAAAAACCATTAATAATATTATGAGACTATGATATCCAGCTACAGTTAATCCTATCGGCGTACTTAGATTTAATAAAAAAATTGCTAGTAAAACACTAAAAACAAACCATTTTTTTTGAGAAAACCAATAGAGCATCGATGATGATATAATTTTATAAGACTCATTCATTGGACCA
>JAAZXT010000034.1 GCA_014240005.1 Fidelibacterota bacterium
AACCATTCTTTTAATTCATCTAATTCTGTAGGGAATTCTGATAAATAAATATTATTGGGGATATATGCTGCATTCATATAGAAATTGATAATAATAGAACGAAATATCTCAGCAATAGAATCATTCGTATCCACAGAAATCTTCTCTCTACTCAATATTCTTCCTTCTCTAATACGTAAGATAACTATTACATGATGATTATCTTTACTTTGAACGCCAATGACATCTCTGTTAGTAAAATCAGCTTCTAATTTTCTCTGCCCTCTTTTGAATGATGTAATTGCTTTAATTTGATCTCTTACCCTCGCAGAATCTTCATACATAAGCTTTGATGAAAAATATTCCATCTGTTTTGCCAATTTTCCTTCCAATGTTTTAGTTTCGCCCTTTAAAAATAAAATCATATCATCAATCATATTGTGATAGTCTGATTCTGAAATAGTTTGAATTCCTAATCCTTTCTTAATGATCGTTGTGTCATTATCTAGTTTGATATAGCAATTACGTATTGGAAATGCTCGATATAACACATCCAACAATCTTCGCATTGATTTTACATCGGTGTATGGCCCAAAATAACGCGATTTATCATTCTTAATTTTTCGTGTAACATCAATCTGAGGAAATTGCTCGTTTGTAATTTTGAGATAAGGAAAAGATTTATCGTCTTTTAAACGAACATTATACTTCGGTTTAAACTTCTTAATCAGTGTGGCTTCAGTAATAAATGCATCTGCCTCATCCTCACAAATAATCCATTCGAGATCAATGATTCTAGTAATTAAAGACTGGTCTTTAGGTGAGCGATATGACTTTTTTTGAAAATATGATTTGACCCTTTTTTTAAGGTCTTTTGCTTTACCAATATAGATAATCTTGTCTGCCTTATCTTTGAATTGATAAATACCAGGCAATGCAGGCAAACCAGCAATCTTAGACTGTAAGTCTATGTTAAGATCTCCAGAATGTCTTTGTAAATAAAACTAGTACAGCAAAAATCTCTAATCTTCCTAATAGCATACAAAACATCATGATATACTTACTTAGCATTGGCATCAATAGGTAATTTTCCATAGCTCCATAAGCTCCCCAAGATGGACCAATATTACCCATTCCGGATGCAGCTGCACCTAATGCAGATTGAAAATCATCGCCAAGCAAAATAAAGCAAAAAGAAGCAATGAAGAAGAATGCTACATAGAATAAAAAGAATGCTAAGGTTTTTCGTATTACTTCGTCTGGGATTAACTTTTGACCTATGCGAATAGGTATAATAGCTTTTGAATGCAGTGATCGCTTTAATTCTGTTCTAGCATATTTTATAATAGCAACAATCCTAATTAGCTTTATACCTCCGCTAGTAGATCCTCCCATTGCACCAACAAACATCAATCCAAATAATAAGAACTGCTTAATAAAGGGTTGCCAGGCGCTATAATCTGTAGCGGTATATCCAGTTGAAGTTAGTATAGCAACTACCTGAAAAGTAGTATCTAAGGTATTTGATTCTTCATTATACCAATTACCAATCAATAAAATAGCCATTGATACTAACATAATCAGTCCTATATAATATAGAAATTCTCTATCTCTTATATACCCTTTTGGTCCAGCTTTAAGCATTCTGAAATGTAAAGCAAAGTTTGTTCCACCGATAACCATAAACAATAAGATAATTGACTTTACATAAGTACTCTGACTATTAATGCTATCGTTAAATGTGGAAAATCCGCCGGTTGGCATTGTAGTTAATGCATGACAAATAGCATCAAAGAAAGGCATTGAATAAGATAGTAGTGTAAATTCTAGAAATGTAAATCCTACATAAAATGTAAGCAACAATCGTGCTGTGTCTTTGATTCTAGGTGTGATCTTTTCTGACGATGGACCTGGATATTCTACATTAAAGAGTTTTTCGCCAGATACACCTAATAAAGGCAACAGGGCGATAGTGAATACAACAATACCTAATCCTCCAATCCACTGGAGGAATGCTCTCCAAAATAAAATACTTTTTGGTAAACTTTCAACATCATTAAGGATAGTAGCTCCTGTGGTTGTTACTCCAGATACCGCCTCAAATAATGCATTCGTATAGCTATCAAAAAATCCGGAATAATAAAAAGGAAGCGAACCAAAAATAGATGTTATAATCCAACTCAATACAATTACCAAGAATATATCTTTGTTCGAGAAAGATGTTGCCTTTCTACAGAGATACCATATCGGTAAACATACTGAAAAACTAATTCCTGCTATCTGTAGTAAATATATTCTTTCAAATTCTAGAAAATCAATTAACGCAGGAAAGAGTAAAAAAACCGACAGAGACATTGTCAGGATTGATAAAAATCTAAATGTAGGCCTTAAGCTCATTATTCTGATCGAAATATCTTATTCACTTCTCTAACCTTTGAGTGAATACAGAATATTAACACCGTATCATTTGGTAAGACTTGATAGTCTCCAGCTGGTATTGTTAGATGGCCGTTATGATTGACAAGAGCTACAATACTACCGTGAGGTAAATTTAAATTAGATATTGGAAGACGTACCGCTTTCGAATTTTTTTCTGCTTCAATTTCTATTGCTTCCATCTGTAAAGTACTAAACAATTGAATCACATTGTCTTTATGATCAATTCTAATTGCTTTAACAATCGAATTAACACTCACCGTATTTTTACTTACGATTGAACCCATTCCAAGATCTGACATATTCTTTACGTAATCTGGATTGGTAACATGTATAATAGATTGTTTCACTTTTAATTGTTTTGCAAGAATACCTGCTAATAAATTAAGTTGTTGGTCTTCTGTTACTGCAATAAATGAATCTACTTCATTTATATTCTCACCTTTTAAAAATTCAACATCTGTTGCATCAGAATGAATCACAATAGAATCATTTAATTCATTAGCTACAGCAATTGCTTTATCTTTGGCGTTATCAATCAACCTAACAGACATTTCACCTTCTAACTGCCGTGCAATTAAACGTCCAATCTTACTTGCACCTGCTATCATCACTCGTTTAGTTTTAGAAGAAGAAATTCCCAAAGAACTTAAAAGCAGATCTAAATTTTTTGATTTTGTAAAAAAGAATACATAATCATCTGGATAAAACTTAAATGATGATGTAGGAATGGTCATTTTTTCATCTCTAACTACAGCAACAATTAAACATTTAAAATCTGTATTTTCTTTATGAAAATCTTCTACTGTTTTACCAACAAGATAAGAGCGATGATTGATCTTTTTTGAAAATAATACTGCTTTTCCGCTTTCAAATTCATAGAATTTATCTGCATAGGGATGCTTAACTAATCGAATAATTTCTTGAGCTACAGCAGCTTCTGGATGAATAACCATATCAATTCCAAATTTTTCAGGAATAACAGTATGTCCATTCTTGCTATAATCAAAATCTCGAAGGCGTGCTATAATCTTCTTAGCACCTAAATTATGTGCTTGCATAGAAGAAATAAGGTTGGTTTCGTCTGAATCAGTAAGAGTAAAAACATAATCCGCATCAGCAACATTGGCTCGTTCCAATATTTTTTCATCGGAACCGTTACCTTTTATAACGATAACATCTAAATGTTCATTTGCTCGTTGACATTTCTTATGATTTGTATCTACTACAGTAATATCATAATCAAGCTCACTAAGAGACTTAGCAACGTGAAAACCAACTTCGCCCGCACCAATAATTACAATTCTCATTACTTGATTTACAATCTATAAAGAATTCGCAGAAAAACAACCCAAATTCGGTTATTTCTTACGTATTATTTTTGCTCCAATTTTTGCTAATTTCTCTTCAATTTTATCATATCCTCTATCAATATGATACACTCGACTAATACTAGTAGAACCTTCTGCGCATAAAGCAGCAATAATTAATGCTGCAGACGCCCTAATATCTGTAGACATAACATCTGCGCCAATTAAGCTTCTATTGCCCTTAATAGTTGCACAACCTTCTTCTAGATGAACATCGCATCCTAGTCTATTTAGCTCTAAGATATGAGTAAAACGATCAAAATAAATGTTTTCTTTTATTGTTGAATCTTCTGAAGCTAAACTCATCAAAAGCATCCACTGTGCTTGCAGATCGGTTGGAAAACCTGGATATTCATGAGTTTCCATATTACAAGCTTTAATATCTAGTCCGTCTGAAGTTATAACTATAGAGTCTTTACCTTCTACGATATCAATATTAGATCTTCGCAATAAATGGATTACGCTTTCCATATGTTTTGGTTCTACATTTTTCAATGTCACTTTTCCGCCTGTTGCGGCAACAGCTATTAAAAAAGTACCTGCTTCAATTCTATCTGGAATCACATCAATACTATCTACTCCACCTAATTTTTCTACGCCTTGAATGCTTAATACGTTAGTTCCAACTCCTGATATCTTTGCTCCCATTTCATTTAAAAACAAACATAATTGTTGAATCTCAGGCTCTGCTGCTGCATTATGAATTTCTGTATCGCCTTCAGCCAAAACGGCCGCCATCAATACATTCCCAGTCGCTCCAACAGAAATCTTTGGAAATACAATTTTATTACCAATCATTTTTTTTGATTTTGCAATAACATATCCTGCTTCTAAATCTATATTTATGCCTAATTTTTTCATACCTTCAATATGAAAATCAACAGGTCTGGGACCCCAAGCACACCCTCCGGGTAATGACACTTTTGCTTCTCCAAATTTAGCAATTAATGGTCCAAGCATATAAAAAGATGCTCTCATTGTTTTTACAAGTTTATATGGAGCATAAGGAATATTTAAATTTTGTGGATTAATAGTAATACTAGAAGCATCAAAGCTAACTTCTCCACCCATTTTTTTTATTAAATTGCCCATCGTGATTGAATCAGATAGTTTTGGTACATTATTAATCGTTAAAGCTCGATCATTGAGAATTGATGCTGCCATTAAAGGCAATACTGCATTTTTTGCTCCGCTAACAGTGATATCTCCAAAGAGCTGATTTTTTCCCTCTATTTCAAAATAATCCATAATCACTTATCTATTACACAAAAAGCTACTGCATAGTTCCCGTCATGAGATATAGAAATATTAATATCTTGATCAAATTCAGTTAGGACATAAGGCTTCCCGCTTTTACTATTTAAAATTTCTATAGACTTAAAAGATTGATTAGCTGACTCATCATAAGAAGATAAAGCTTTCTTAATTGCCTCTTTAGCTGCAAATCTTCCAGAGAAATATTGTGACTTGTCTCCTTTTTCTTTTGATTCAGCTATTTCTTTTTGAGAAAATATTTTATTTAGAAATCTTATCCTCTTATCAGAACTTAAGATGGATTCAATACGATTAATTGCAACAATATCAACACCAAGATTAAGCATTGTTAATCTCATCTATAATATTGACAACTTCAGATATATCTTCAATATCCCAGTTAGCACCAGAATTTTTTACGCCAAAAGAATCTCCATATTTTGCAAAAATAGTTCTTATACCCATACTATTTGCTCCTACCATATCTCTTTCAGGCCAATCTCCTACCATTAACACTTCATCTTTAGATAAATCTAATTTTTCAAGCGCCAGTTTAAATGGAGCTGGAGAAGGTTTTCTTTCTCCTGAATCATCGAATGTAACTACAGTATCAAAAGAATGGTGGAGATTTAAATAGTAAATTCTCATCCAGGCTTCCCTGCTAGGAGCATCTGAAACAATAGCTAGTTTGATACCATTTTTTAATAAATGATTTAATGTTTTCTGAACATTGGGATAAGCTTTTAAATTAGCTTCTTTTGCCCTTCTGTAAGCAACAATTCCAGCAGCTAAATATTTATTATCTACATGCCCAATTTTATTTTTTAAGAATTTATCGAAAACTACCTGATTTTCCCATCCGTCCGCTTCGTATATATCCATTATCTCTTGATATGATACATCTACATCCAAATCTAAGCCAGCTTCTTTCATAGAAGAAATAGCGCTCATCACTGCTTCCTTCTTCATTTTTATAAAATCAAGAAGGGTGTTGTCTAAATCAAAAATAACTGCCTTAATCATCCCTCATACTTCTCAGGGTTTCTAACGCGGTCAATTTCATATTCTGCCATTTTTCTCCAATCTCTATCATTTCTTGCTTTTTCAAAATGATTAATGGATGTATTTTTGCTTCCTTTGCCGCCACAATACTCAGCAATACCTAATTCAAACCAACCGCCACCAAAATTCTTTTTTAAATCTATAGCTTCTAATGCAGCTTCCTTAGCAGCTTCACAGTCATTCAATTTATTGTGAGCTTCAGCTAAGTGAAACCAAGATAAGAATTCTTTAGGTTGCAGGTCTACAGCTTTAGTTAAAGACTCTGCTGATCTATTATAATCCTCTAATTTAGCATATGTAATTCCCATGGCATGGTATGCTGCCCCATAGTTAGGTTTAATATTAATTGCTGTTTTAAAACTTAAAATTGCATTTTCATACTTTTCTAAATCAATAAAAATTTCACCTAAGCTTTTATGAGCCTTATAATATTTTTTATTAAGCCTCACTGTTTCTTCAAAAGACTCTTTAGCATTATTTATATCACCATTTTCTTTATATGCTAATCCTAAATTATACCAACCTTTATCAAATGTTTTTTTAATACTCAAAGCGCTTTGATAATTTTGAATTGCTAGAGATAGATTACCCATTTTCTTTTGTAAGACTCCCATTTGGAAATATGCTTGATATAGTCTGCTATTAATACCTAATACTTGCTCATATTTCGATAAAGCAGACTCAAGATTTCCATTTTTATAATCCTTATTTGCGCTATTATATAATTTCTTAGCAACATTGGATATAGATATCTTAGATTTTTTATAATTAGGATCAATAGACAGTGATTGCTTATAATATTTTACAGCTGAGGTAAAATCTTTTTTTCCTTCATAAGCTTTTGCTGTCCCATAGTACGCCTCAACAGCGTTCGGCACGCTAGCTATCACATCAGAAAATCCTGTAATAGCATCATCAAATCGTCCATCTTGAACTGATCTGTTAGCATTAATCATTTTATTTCTTAGTCCATTTAAACGATCAAATTCTTTTCTAAAAGTATCGTTTGTTTTGTCTAAATCAATAGCTGCTTTAACTTTTTCTCCAGCAAGCTCTAAGTTACCTTCGGATAAAGCTTTTTGAGATTCTTCATAGATAGAAAGAGCTGATGTTTGAGCAAAGATAGTTGTTGATAATAATAAGATAAAAATAATATTTTTCATTATACCGCCTTTAAAGTATTCATTTTTTAATTATCACGTAATCTATAAATCTTTTAAAAAAATACTAAATGTTATTTTTGTGCCGAAGGCGGGACTTGAACCCACACAGAGTTTCCTCCACTAACCCCTCAAGCTAGCGTGTCTACCAATTCCACCACTTCGG
>JAAZXT010000035.1 GCA_014240005.1 Fidelibacterota bacterium
AAAAAGAAGCCATAACACTAATTTTGTTTCTGGGTGAATATAAAATTCTATTGGAGACCCATCTCGATTTTTCATGTTGGGTGAATTTTCTCTTTTGCCATACTCAGTTATCTCTGCAAAGAAGAATAAGCAAAGTATAAACATACATACAATAAATAACATAAATACCATAACTAAATATAAGCAGTTTAAAGAACAGAAGGTTTATCTTTTGGCGATAAACTGAAGTATTAAAGTTCCAACCATACAAACTGCACCTATTATTAATAATATGTCTGAAAAATCCATAACTAAATATAAGGAGGAATATTAAAAGAAGGTTTATCTGTTATAAAATACTTATATCTCTAATACATTCTTATTCTCTACTATCAAAACTTATTTCTGGTGAATTAAAGATTTAGGTTGAGAGTTTTGGTTGAGTTTTTACACCCGTTTTATACCCTGTTTATACCCTTTTTATACCTTTTGATGCAACTTCACGCAACACCATAAAATACAAAGGGGCTACCTAAGTAACCCCTTTTGTCGTCGTATTGAAACATTTATCGATGAGTGGGCGATGAGAGATTCGAACTCCCGACCCTCTACATGTCGAGCAGATGCTCTAACCAGCTGAGCTAATCGCCCAAATTTTCAAACTATAGCTTAACCTGTAACTTTTACAATCAACTTGTCAAACCATTTGTCCGATAATATACTTCTCATTGTTAAAAGTATCCAGCTATATGCACCAGCCGAATACCTTGTTTTAGGATTTTTAGCACTTATTGCTTTTTCAATGACTCTCGCTATTACTATCGGATCAGAATAATCGTCAAAGCTGTTTTCTTCTGAATCATCTGGAGAACCATAGAAATTTTTATATTCTGAGTTTTTACTATACTTTTCATAATATTTCGCTGAAGCATTACTGATGTTTGTTTTGATTAAGCCTGGCTCAATGATTACTACATCTATTCCAAACTGTTTCACTTCTAATCTAAGTACATCAGACCAACCTTCAAGAGCATGTTTGGATGCAACATACCATCCCAAAAGAGGATTATATACTTTACCTAATACTGAAGAAATGTTGATAATAGTTCCACTTCCTTGAGCTCTCATATGCGGCAATACTGCTTTAACAGTTCTACCAATACCAAATAAATTTACTTCAAACTGATACATCGCATCCTCCATTGATACATCCTCAATAGCACTGCCAACAGCAATTCCAGCATTGTTCACTAATACGTCTATTCTACCCTGTTCCGCAATTATTCTTGAAATAGCATTGTCAACGTGCTCTTGATTTGTAACATCCATCTCTAATGCTATACCACCAATATCATTTAGATATAGATTTTCATTCACTAAAATATCTCCACCATAAACAATATGGCCCTTATCTAATAAATATTTAGCTGTAGATTTACCGATTCCGTTAGCAGTTCCAGTAATCAATACAACCTTTGGTGTATTTGCTGATATAAATCCAATCATTAGAAATAAAAAAAATATCTTTTTAAACATTGTAAGCTCCTTTATTTGTCTTTTGAATTAATGATAAGCCAAGCAAAAAAATGCATAAACTTATTTAATACTTTTTCAAACATCTTTTGAGTGCCAATATGCCAACCCAATAAATAGTAATTGGAATGGAAGTCTCCCCCATGCAAATGCCGGTGTAATATCCATTGCTTCCCCATTAGTCAATGCAAGATAGATATTAGCTGGAAATACTGCAATTAAGAGGAAAATAAGCCCCCACGCAGCATAATATCGTGTTTTAGGTATCAACAGTAAGAAACCAAATAAAACTTCGAAAAATCCGCTAATATAGACTGATGCTAAATGAAACGGAAAATTAGGTGGCATAATTTGTACAAACCATTGTGGCTCAATAAAATGTTTCACTCCTACATTCATATAAAAACATGCCATCAATACAATAGTTAATAACTTAATTTTTTTCATTATACTGATATAGATCCTTTTCGAAAATCTGTTTTTCCGATACGAACATTTACTAATACTGGATGTCCATTTCTTGCATCTTCTTTTGCTTGCAATAATACACTTTCTAATTCATTTGGATCCTCTACAGCATACCCTTTTCCACCATAGCCAATTGCTACCTGATGATAAGCGGTATTTGCAAGATTTGTACCTATGGGACTTCCAAGCATGTCAACTTGTTCTCGAGCAATTTGTTGCCATGAAGCATCATTTCCTACAATGGCAATAACCGGCAACTTATGGCGAACAAATGTATCAAATTCAGCTAAACTAAATGCGCATGCTCCATCACCATAAATAATCCAAACTTCTTTATCTTTATATGCGCTTTTTGATCCCAAAGCAAATCCACCCCCAACGCCTAATGTTCCAAATGGGCCTGGATCCAACCAACTTAAAGGTCCTTTAGGGCGAACAACATATGATGCTGTACCTACAAAATCTCCACCATCTGCTATTAAGATACTACTATCATCTAGAAGGTTGTTAATTGTAGTACATAATTTGATAGGATTAACAAAATCCGTTGTCATTTCAGATTGTTGTATAATTTCGTCATCGCGATTCTTTTCAAGAACATTTAACTCTTTTAACCATTCTGTGCATTTTGGAGGATTAATCACTTTAGCAATTTCACACATTGCTCGTGTTGGATCTCCATGAATTCCAATAAATGGTTTTCTATTCTTTTTCATATCTGTTTTGCTTTTATTAATCGCAATAATCTTTGCATTTTTATTAATAGAAGATCCATATCCTAATCGAAAATCTAATGGCAAACCTATAGTTAGTACGACATCAGCATTCTTTAAAGCATGTTTACGATTATGACGCATAAAAAATGTATCATCTTCGTTAAAACATCCTCTTGACATGCCTGATGTATAAGTAGGAATAGAGAGTTTGTTTAAACTCTTAATAAACTGCGATAGATCCTCTTTATTTTGTGTTACTTGATTTCCAAGCAATATAAGAGGTTTTTTAGCATTTACAATTGCTAATGCTGCATTATCTATATCTTTTTGTCGTCCAAGTAATCTTGTCTTTTTTCTAATTTTTATCGATGATTTCCTATCAGAAAACATATTATTTAAATGTCGATTTACATACCATGTCATTGCTTTGCCTACAATCCCATTAGATGGCAATTGATTTGCATGCTGTTCTCGAATAGTCTCCTCTGGATACAATAAATCAATAGGTAATTCTACAAATACTGGACCAGGAACCCCTGACATTGCTGTGTTCAAAGCATTGGTAAGTGATGGCACTATATCACGCGTTTTACTGACGCGTACAGCAGACTTAACATGAGGTTTTATTAAGGCCATTTGATCAATATCTTGTAAAGATCCCCTGCCACGTAAAAGTGTTGCTGCTGCTCCACCAATCAATATTAATGGTGATTGTGCTAATTGAGCATTCTTAATTGCGGTAATAGTATTAGTCACTCCGGGCCCAGCAGTAACTATAGCAACTCCTACACTATCAGTCAACCTAGATACAGCGTCAGCTGCAAATACTGTTGAAGCTTCATCGCGAACTTCTATAATATCAATTCCTTCTGATTCACATCCAACGAGAATTGGAGATATATGTCCTCCACATAATGTAAAAACAGTATTGATATTATTATTTGTAAAAAAAGAACTTACACTAAAACCTGCATGCATTTTAGATGTCATAAATAATTAACTTTTGATTGCTGCAACCTGGTTAGGTTCAGGTACTGTTAAAAGTGACGAATAAATAGAATCATCCATTAAAACTTCTAACGCTTTAATGACTACTTTATCGTCTTTAAGATATAGTTCATATTTTCCATCATTTCCATCATAGTAGAAAGCAAATTCACCTAAAATCATTCTCTTAATCACATCATTTTCAATCTCAAACATTTCTGATTGATTTTTATCAATTTGTCTCTCTATGACACTGAAAGCATTTTTTAAGAAAATATTATCCTTATCTTCTTTTGATAATTTCTCTTTTGCTGTTTCTAGATCTTCTTGCCCATCAACATAACCTTTAATGTCGCTATCATTAATAAAAGTCTTAAAATTTTTCATTAAACTATTATCAGCTATTACGTCATCAATAGTTGTATATTGATCGCTAGATTGTTGTACAAATCGGAAAAAACCTCCATTTCTTAGAATAGAAGCTGCTAATGGGTAAGAGCCTTCATCTTTTACTATGACATCTGGTGAAATACCTCCACCGCCCAAGACAGTTCTTCCTCCCATTGTTTGATATAATGAATCTGCAACTAAACTGTTATCTGCTATTAATTCTTCATCTATGAATTTTCGTTTTTGAATAGAACGACCACTTGGAATATAATATTTAGAATTAGTAATTTTTAAAGCAGTATCTTGATTGATTCCTATCACAGTTTGAACTAATCCCTTTCCAAAAGACTGATCTCCTAAAACAACAGCTCTATCATGATCTTGTAAAACTCCAGCAACAATCTCGCTTGCTGATGCACTACCACCATTAATCAACACTGCTATATCTATCGAGTTTGGTATAAATGAACTATTTAATGACTTATAATTTTTTAGACTTCTTCCTTTTCGCCCTTTTGTTGAAACCATCTCTACGTCTTTTGGTAAAATCAAATCTAAAATGTCTAATGAAGAGGACAATAATCCGCCTGGATTATCTCTTAAATCAATGATAATATTATCAGCACCTTCACCCATCAAAGACAGTAAAGCGTCTCTGGTTTCGCCTAGAGTATTATTTGAAAAATTTGTAATTCTAAGATAACCAACTTCTGGATTTGCCATCCCATAGTAAGGAATATCTTTGATTGTAATAGTATCTCTAGTGATAGTATAATCTTCTGTCTCACCTGTGATTGGTTTTTTAATCGTTAATATGACGTTTGTTCCTTTATCACCTCTAATTTTATTAGTAGCTTCTTTTAATTCTAACCCCTTAGTAGACTCTCCATCGATATTCATAATCTCATCACCCGTAAAAATACCAGCACGTGATGCTGGAGATCCTTCAATAGGACCTACAACGGTTAACTGATCTTCATACATATATATTTGAAGACCTACTCCACTAAATTCACCATCTGTTTTAATCGCTAAATCTTCTAAATCTTTTTCTTCATAGTATTCCGTGTATGGATCAAAATTTTCTAACATAGATTTGATAATTCTAGAGGTTAACTTTGGCACATCAAGCTCATGAACATACTCTGTTAATAAATATTTATATACCGTCATAATCTGTTGTTGTGATCGTGCAATATCACGATAAACATCCAGTTGCTGACTACGCAATATTCCAAAAAAACATACTACCAGAACCATAAAAATAATCGATGCTTTTTTTAAATATCTCATAAACTAAATTTTTCCTTCATTACGATCCATATATCTTCAAAAACTTTATCAATAGATTGTTCCCCATTAATTAAAATTACTCTCTCTGGCTCTTTGGTATTCATGGCCAAATATTGAGCGCGCACTCTTTGTTGGAAATTTGCACCTTCTCTTTCAATTCTATCTCTTGAAACAGACATTCTTTCATTTGCTTTTTCGACAGGAATATCAATAAAAAATGTGATATCAGGTTTTAACGTATATGTTCCAAAATTGTTTATTGCTTCTAATGCATTAACACTTAAACCTCTTCCACCGCCTTGATATGCTAATGTAGAATCTGCATATCGATCGGCTACAACCCATTTTCCATTAATAATATGAGGTAAAATAACCTTGTCAGTAAGTTGTGCTCTACTTGCAATCATAAGTAATGCTTCAGCACGATCTGACATAGATTCTTCAGCATGAAGTAATAATTTTCGAATAGATTCAGATATAGGATCGCCGCCCGGCTCTCTAACCGTCAATGCTGATATCTCAGTTTCAAAAAGTTTTTCAACTAGTTTGTCGGCTTGCGTAGATTTTCCGCATCCGTCAACGCCTTCAAGCGTAATAAACTTTCCGTTAGAAATAGATTTTGTCATGATTTCTTCCAATAATAATTACTAATTCGCCTTTAATTTTTTTTAATTCAAAAAATTCTATTACACTGCTAAAATTACCTCTAATAATTTCTTCATACAACTTTGTTAATTCTCTAGCAACAACAACAGGTCTTTCACCTAATGTTTCCTTTAATTGAATTAACGTCTTCATTAGTCGGTGAGGACTTTCAAATAATACTATAGTAGTGTCTAAATTTTCTAAAGAAGAAATTTTCTTCTGTCTTCCTTTCTTTGTTGGTAAAAACCCTATAAATGTAAAAGCGTCTGATGGTAACCCTGATGCACTAACAGCAGTAGTCAAAGCAGATGCTCCTGGAATTGGAACAATATCAATACCTTCGCTAATACATTTTCTGATTAAACTATATCCAGGATCGCTAATAGTTGGTGTTCCAGCATCAGAAATTAATGCAACATCTTTATTGTCATTTAAAATATCTAAGACGCGAGCAATTTCCTTATCACTACTATGATCATGATAGCTATATAATTTTGTATCAATATCGTAGTGATTGGTTAATTTTTTTGAGGTTCGCGTATCTTCTGCAAAAACACAATGAACATTCTTTAGAGTTTCTACTGCTCGGAATGTAAAATCTTGTAAATTGCCGATTGGTGTAGCAACGACAAATAATTTACCTTTACCTGACATTATGCCAACTTATTTAATGCGCGCTTAAAACAGTCCATTCCAAAATCAATATCTTCGGTCGTAACATTGAGATGTGGTCTAAAACGTATTGAATAATTTCCAGAACCTAATAGAATTGAGCCTTCATCCATAAGAAGCTCTGATAATTTGTCTCTTTTGTCACTTGAAGGCAAATCAAAGGCACAATACAACCCTTTTCCTCTTGCATTTGATACAAGACCAGGGTATTCATTTTGAAGCTCTTCCATGCTGTTTAAAAGGTATAGTCCATTTTTAGCTGCTTGATCTACTAAATTATCTCGTTCAATCAGCTCTAAATAAATAGTTAATCGTACCATATCAACCAAACTTCCACCCCATGTAGAATTAATACGACTTGATTCTTGAAACACATTACCTTCTACTTCATCTACGCGAGTGCTAGCAGCAATACCGCAAACTTGTGTTTTCTTACCGAATGAGATGATATCAGGTTTAGCTGATAACCCATCTCCACAGTCACATTCAGACTCACAAACTCCTGATGAGAAATGTTGGTGTGCCCACATCTTTCCTGTGATACCAATACCGGTCTGTACTTCATCATAAATAAGCATAATATCGTTTTCGTTGGCAATCTCTCTTAATGCCTGCATAAACTCGCATCTGAAATGATTATCTCCGCCTTCGCCTTGTATAGGCTCTAAAATAATAGAAGCAATATTATCTGGGTTTGCAGCAATAGCTTCTTTGATTTCATGCAATGATTGTTTCTCTAATGCTTGAACGTGCTCTAAATTATCTTTTAAAGGAAATGTAATCTTAGGGTTGCTGACTCTAGGCCAGTCAAACTTTGGAAAATACATTGTCTTTCTTTTATCTGGAGAATCAGTTAGGGACATGGTGTATCCTGTTCGTCCATGAAAACATTGCTTAAAATGAAGAACCTTCTCTCCTTTAGCGCTACTTCCTTTTGCTAGATTCTTTCTACGTTTCCAATCAAATGCAACTTTTAAAGCATTTTCAACTGCCAGACCGCCACCCTCTATAAAGAAAGTGTGTGGTAAATAGTCTGGTTGAGCTACACGTTTAAAGGTTTGCATGAATTCTGCCATCTCTTGAGAATAAACATCTGAATTTGTTGGCTTGTTAATTGCAGCAAGACGCAATCTTTCGGATTGTTCTAAAACATAAGGATGGTTATATCCGACAGACAAGGATGCAAACATAGAAAATAAATCTAAATATTCTTTACCACTAACCTTATCAACTAACCAGGATCCATGTGATTTTTCTAAATCGATAATTGGAGACATTCCATCTGCAAGAATACTTTGGGAAATTACTTTCCTAATATCCGCTTTATTCATTTATTAACCTTCCTTTTTTTCAGGATTTTGGAATGACCAAAAACCTAGTATAACTACAATAAACAACATCATCCAAAACGTTCCATAGTTATAATCAGAAGAAGAAAATAAAATTAGATCGTTAAAACGACCAATTAATAATGAAATACGTCCCATAACCGCAAAACCAAATGATGCTCCAAAACTGATCATTAAGAAATAAATTCCTAATCGAGTAAATTTTCCATAAGAACCAGACTGTTCTCTTGAGAAATAAAAATACATTAATGCACTAATTGTACCTACTAAGATAACAATATTATTAAATACACTATCTCCTGACATATTAAAGAATGGTAAAGAGCCACTGAATATATCTACGGCACTTGCACTGATTTGACTCAATACATTAGAGTTTAAATAGCCATACGCCTTTAATCCAGCTGCAATTCCTACTGTGTAAGCGATACCCCATCTTGCCATCCAATTAAACTGCCTAAAGATACTAAGCAACATCATTATGCCTAATAACAATGGAAAGAAATAAAGCACATTAAATTCATGATTAAAGTCAACCTCTGCAATAAATGCAAGAGGACCATCTTTAGGAAATAGTCTTCCAAATAGGTTAGGATAAATTTGTGTCCAATAAAAAGTAGCTGCCCAATAAGCTGCTGATACACCAACAAAAATGTGTTCTGCAATCTTATAAAAAGGATTATCTCTATATAGATAAGATAAAATACCTAATGTTAAAAATGCTGCAATCCATGCACCGAGAATTGTAGAAAATGCCATACTAATATTTCCTCTCTCTTCTCTCTGTTATAAAATATGCTAGATTACCTAAAATGATAAATAATACAATAACCAGATGCGCAAATGATTGTGCAGCCATTCCTTGAATTGCAATACCTGGCGTACCAATCAATTTTTCGTACTCTGCTGCTCCTGGCATTCCAGCAAGAATTCCTTTTACTTGTCCACTTTGAACATAAGGCATCACTTCATTTACCTGAATTGATGTTGTCCCAGATGATAGTGGTACACCAGTTGGATCTCCACCATATTGAACCCATTCAAAAGTACCTGGATATCCAGCAGAACCAGTAAAAATAAATTGAAAATCTTTTAAATTATTTACATCATCCATCATAGGTATATCTGAAAGCATTGTTCCTTTAGAGTCTACGGTATAAACCTTGCGTAAATCACTAGCAAGACCCTTAACAATCGCCTCATTTCCTGGTCTAAAACCTAATAATACATAGTCTTCATATTCTACTAACTCAAATTCTTTATTAATCTCCTCCAGTGCATCAAGAGCCATATATAGTCCATCAGGCCATAAACAAGTAATATAGATCTGATGGTCTTTGCGTAAAAGCTGTCTCATTACTCCCAATGTCATTGGATGAATTTCAGGTTTAGTACTTGGACCATAATCAAATGACATCAATATTTTTGAATTTGCAGGAATTGCTTCAATTGCATTATAAACTTTTTCAGTAGTTGGTGTCGTTCTAATTGGTAGGTCTATTGGACGCAAAAGCGGTAGAAATACTGCTAAACCAATTAATATGAAGATGAATCTTCTATCAATAGAACCAAACCTTAATATCATATCTTCTAAGAATTTCATTATTGGTCACCTATATATGATTTTTCTAATCCAAATATGTAACGTAAGCTAGTTACAATAATTCCTAAACCAATCCCAATCATGATTGCCCTTGCTCCAGCTAAATTGGGAACTGTATAAATCCACTCTTGCAGTGATGGTAAGAAGAATATTGCAGGTTGGGTTGGATTCCAATCCATACTCATACCTAATGCAGTAACACCTAATAAACCTAGAACAAAGGAACCAAAAATAAGTTTGCGGTCCTTGAAATAAGTATTCATGAAGATTGTCCCAACAAACACTAATAAATACATTACCATCCAAGGTGTAATTAAACTGCCTACAGGTACTCTACCTAACATGATAATAATACCAGCTAACAATAATAGTGTAGCTTCAAAATTTCTTGCTCTAAATGCACGATATGAAGCTGAAGCAACATAAAATGCAAGCAATGCAAACATGGTTGCAGATAAAGGAGTAAAAATACTGTCAAACATCCATTTAAATAAACCGCCTTCTGTGGAAATATGTGCTCCCCATT
>JAAZXT010000019.1 GCA_014240005.1 Fidelibacterota bacterium
GGTACCGGGGATAAGATTCAAGCAGGAGGTAAATATCCTGACAGTGAAGACCTAGATCAATCAGGCTTTCTAGACAGATCTAATGATTATTTTACTAAGACTATTTCTTTAGATGATAGCACGTATGTTGCTGGGTCTACTATTGTTAATGGCCTAGAGACGGGCTGGAAATTGATAAGAATCCCTCTGAGTCATTTTTCTAAAGTACAAGATATTTCGCTAAGCGAGATTAAACATGTCAGACTTGTAGTCTCGGGCATTGATAAACCTTCTCAGATAGAAATTGCTAAAATGGAACTTGTAGGAAATGCATGGGAAGAAATGGGCACATCATTTGTTGATCAAGAAGACTATGCGGTTCAAGACAGTACATTTTTAGTGACGGTAGTCAATGATGAAGATAATCCTAACTATATACCGCCTAAAGGTGTTTTTGGAGAGTATGATCAAATCAATAAAATACGATCTAAAGAGCAGTCTTTAGTTCTAAAGTTCGATAATCTAAATCCGAATATTAAAGGAGCAGCAAAGAAAATTTTATCATCTATGACATCTAAAAAAGGACAAAGTTTTTTAATATACGATCAAATGAAAATGTTTGTTTATGGTGACAGTCCTAATGCGTCCGAAGATAATACTGATTTAAGATTTTTTATACAATTTGGGACTGGAGATGAATATTATAAATTAACTAAACCAGTATATGATAGTTGGGATGAAGATCAAAACAGAAATGCAGTAGATCTTGATCTTGGTTGGTTGACCAGTCTAAAAAATATGGATGAAAATTCTATTGAAAAAATTAATGCTAATGATACATTTACTGATTCATTGGATTATAAACGGTACCAATTTATTGATGATAGTAATCAAGAATATAAAAAAATTGAGATTGTAGGTAATCCTTCACTCTCTAGATTGCAGTATTTCGTTGTTGGAGTTGAGAATAATTCGAATCATCCAATTACAGGGGAAATTTGGTTAGATGAACTTCGATTGAGTGGAGTCAAAAAAGAACAAGGAATGGCCGTAAGATTAAAATCTGAATTCAATTTATCAGACTTTAACAAGAGTTCCATATCGTATAGTAAAAAAGATGCTGATTTTCATATTCTGCAAGAAAGGATCGGAACAAATACTACTACTGAAAATCTAATATTTACTAACAATATGCAATTAGGCAGTTTGTTTCCTCAGAAATTTGGAATCACATTTCCGATGAATATGACATATAATATGCAGAATAATGCTCCAAAATTTTTCCCAGGTACTGATATTAGAACGAATGGAGCCACTCCAGATTCCATCTTAGTGAAGTCATCTACAGTTAGTTTGAATGGTAAGATTTCAAAACAAATTAAATCAGAGAATCCTTTTATTAAATATACTCTTGATAATCTTAGCGTATCATTTAATGCATCTAATCAAAACAAATCCAATGAAATCATGAAATCAGTAGACACTAAGCGATTAACCACTAATCTTGACTATAATTTAAGATTCCCTAGTGATAATTATATTGAAGCTTTTAAATGGATGTCTAAAGTACCATTTATAGGGGAAAAAATTAGTGAGACAAAGTTTTTCTATACTCCGACATCTTTTGCTACAGGATTTAGAGTAAATCGCAATTTAATTGAAAAGGAATCAAGATCAAATACAGACCTAATTGATGATTTTAATTTAGGCTTAGATAGGAAGTTTAGTATTAATTATAAAGTTTTTGATAATGCACAGTTTAACTATAATAAGAATATTAAAAGTGATATGTCAGAGTATAGAGATGCAGTACTGGATAATTTAAAAATAGGAAAAGTAACAAATCACACTGAATCTTTAGGATCTACTTTTAATCCACAATGGCTGAGTTGGATTAAACCAAATTTTACATATAATACAAGCTATGCATGGAACAAACCATTATCGAGCGTAATTGATGGTGCCAATATAGCTGCAGTAAAGAATACTGGAATTAATTTTTCACTATCTGGCACTGAAATTATTGAAACATTTTATACGCCAGCATCTAAAAGAAATATAATCACCCCAACTAATACTAGATCTAGATCTGAATCAGGCTTATCAAGAAAAAAAGATGTTGAAGCTGAAGATACCAAAGAGGATAAAGAGCTTTCACTAGATGAGTCATCCAAGAAAAAAGAAAAAAGAAAACTTGAAAATAGTTTATTAATGGAAAAAATATATCAAATGTCAAAAAAAATAGAACCTTTAAGTGTCGCTATCAATACCACTACCAATAGAACTTCCAATGGTATTAGCGGTGATGTTCCCTTGAGTTATCGATTTGGATTGAGTGGTAGCCATGGATTAGAAAATGCACCAGAAGTAGGACTCAATACAGGAGCAGAAGATATTAAAAAATCCTTATCGATTAGAACTGGAATTCGTTTTAATCCAGGCACATCTTTAAATTTCTCATTTTCTGAAAGTATTTCATCCAATATTAATGGGTATAGTATAGATACTAGATCTACTAGTAGAGACTACCTTGCTTATGGTAAACATTTATCTGATGGGATACCTTTTTCGAATTGGTCTTTACGTATAGGAGGTTTAGAAAAAATTAAATTTATCTCTCCTTATGTTCAGTCATTATCTCTTGAGCATGCTTTTAGTGGAAAAGAAAACTTATCTTGGAAATTTAGCGATGATAACGTTGGTGCAATTGACTTGTTCAGCATCTCATCATTTGCAAATGATAATAATGATAATAGACAGTTTTCACGAACTTCTCGTAGCTTTACACCCTTGTTAGGAATTACCACTTCTTTTAAAAATGGAATATCAACAAACATTAGAACAAATATTACTCATACTCTAGATGAAGTTGCTAATGGGCTAACCTATATTTCTGATAATAGTATTCTAGCTAGTATAACCTATAATTTTTCTAAAGGAATTAGATTTTCATTACCATTTACAGAGAGAAATGTATATTTAAAAAATAATATGAATATTACTTTGAATTTTGATATTAGTCAGAAAAAAGAAGAAGGCTCGAAAGATAAAATCAATTTTGTTGAGCAAAACTTTACTAACACGCAAAAGAGCGTATTGCGAATAACCTATGCATTAACAGATAATGTTACTGGTAGCTTATTTTATGAATATCGTGAAAATGATACTAGATTAACAGGACGTAGAATTGATCGTGATTTTGGAGTAAATCTAAATGTCGCAATTAGAGGGTAAGATGAAAAGAATACTATTTTTAATTTTATTTTTGGTTAGCTGTAATACTACACCTACAAAATCTGTTGATATACCTAATTTTGATTCTAATCAAGCGTTTACATATCTAGAAAAACAATGTGAATTTGGTCCAAGGAATCCTGGTTCTGCTGGTCATACAGATTTTAGTAATTACTTGAAAGATTTTTTAAGCGATTTATCTGGGAAGCTCATTATTCAAGAGTTTGTTTATACGGAACCAATTACCAATATAGAAAGAGATGGTAAAAATTTTATTATTCAGTTTAATGAAGAAGCAGAATATCGATTACTACTTGGAGCACACTGGGACACTAGATCTTTTTCTGATCAGGATGAATCTGTAGACAATCAGAGTATCCCAGTTCTTGGAGCAAATGATGGAGCAAGTGGCACAGCAGTTCTTATGGAATTATGTAATATTTTTTCAGTAAACAATCCAAAAATTGGTATTGATGTTATATTTTTTGATGCAGAAGATGGAGGAAATCCTGGTCAGCCGAATACCTTTGCCTTGGGAGCAAAATTTTTTGCTGAAAATCTACCTATTATAAAACCAGATTTTGCAATTATAGTAGATATGGTAGGAGATAAAAATTTAACCATCCCTATTGAAAGAATTTCATATAGCATTGCTCCCGACAAAGTAAAAGAAATCTGGAGTTTAGCAGATGATTTGTCATTGCGCGCCTTTAAAAAGACAATTGAAAACGAAATCTATGATGACCATGTCCCGTTATGGGAGATAGCACAAATACCAGCTATTAATATTATTGATTTTCAATATCCGAATATGTTCTATAATTATTGGCATACCCAATCTGACACCCCAAATAATTGTTCACCACAAAGCTTGGGACAAGTAGGAACTTTATTAGTAAATTATATCTATGGCTCACATAATTAATAAACTATTTATTCTTTTATTGATACTAGTTGCTTGTGGTGGCGGTGGTTCATCTCCTACTGAAACTGACCCAGGCGATGGAAATGAAACCAATCCTTATGAATTCCCTAATGCAACTAATCTGGATCAACCCAGTCAAATAGAAATTGTTACATGGAATATTCGACAATTTCCACAACATAGTACCACAAAGAGCTATGTTCAAAGTCTTTTGGAGGCATGGAATGCTGATATCTACTTATTTCAAGAAATTTCCAGCGAATCCGAATTAATTAACATGGTAAACTCAATGAATGATTATTCTTATGTAGTAGATGAAGAATCTGGAAATTTAGGATTTGCTTTAGTATATAAAACTAGTACAGTTACTTTCAATTCTAAAAATGAACTCTGGTCAGATACTCCAAATAGTAATGATGGTGACTCAGATTATGAAAATAATGCACAATATCAATTTGCTAGTCGTCCACCAATGGAAAATTATATTACATGGACAGATGGTACAAAATCAATGGATCTATATGTGATTGATATACACTATAAGTGTTGCGGAGATGATACCTATGACAGCACTGATGCTTCAGATGAAACTACTAGAAGATATCATGCTAGCTTATTATTAACAGATTATGTGATTAATAATAGAGCATCAGACAATGTTATTATTGTAGGTGATTTTAACAATGTAGGATCTCAATCAATTACTAATCCAACAATTAGTCCGTTTACTGATCCTACTATTTCTTCGTCTACACATTTTTCTATGGTTGATCAAGACATTCTTACTGGTCCAAGTAGTGGGTATTCATGGCAAGGTTGGACAAGCTCATATTCACCAGCACATTTTGATCATATAATAATTAATCAACCTCTATTTCAGTATGATGCTACCACGACAATGGGTGTTATTGCTACGCCAACAGAAACGAACACTGCTGCGACAACTGTAGCTGATAGAATATCAGATCATCAACCAGTATTTATGTCATTTTATCCCTGATTGATATTTTGAGTAAAATTACTAAACTAGTTTTTCTTTTTTTCATAATTTATCCTCTACATGCTCAAGACTTTAGTGAAATTGATATTAATCTAGATAATTTGTCATTTCAGCAAACAATTATCCCTCTTCAACGATTAAACAATACATTCCCAAAAAATATAGAGGTATTAGTGCGACTATCAGCAGCACACCATTTTTTATCAGAAGAGACTAATGATAAAAAAGTAGAAAAATTAAATATGGATAAGGCATTATCATATATTGTTGAAGCTATGTCAATTGACTCTACTAATGCAGAAGTCCATAAATGGTACGCTGTTTCATATGGCAAGAGTGTTGAAAACCAAAGTATTAGAAAACAGATTGAAAGTTCTAAGATTATTCAATTTCATTGCCTACAGGCTATTGAAAAACTTCCCAATGACCCTTTTTGCTATAATATAATGGGACAATGGCATTATCGGCTTGCTGATATTAGTCCATTATCGAGAAGCTTGGCTACAATTATCTTCGAAGAACCTCCAAAAGGTTCTTTTGAAATGGCAGAGTATTTTCTGAACAAAAGCCTAGAGTTAGAACCCGATTATATTGGTACTTATTATTGGCTAGGAAAGACTTATAATAAGCTTGATAGACCAGATAAGACATTATCCTTATTTAAAATAGCAATTGATTTACCTAGACCTTACAAGAGAGAAGAGTTGATGTATAAAGATATTGTAAAGCAGTTAAAAAAGAATAAATCTTAAAACATTTTTAATTTTTTAACCTTTTTATAATCTTCAGGAATATCGAATATATTTGGGAGAGAATCTATAGGGGTATATACTTTGAGATTATATTCAAAGCTACCATCTTCATCGCTAAATACTGCTTTAACAACGATTACGTCTTGATCGATTCCTATTTCTGAAAAATCACCATCAAAATTTATCCAGTTTCTTTCAAACTCATCAATCTTGCTTTGCATAGATTTGACAATCTTCGATTGTCGAGTTGTGCTTGTAACCCATATGTACTGTTTACCATCATCTTCGCTTAATGTTATCTTATATGATTCAAAACCATTAACCATTTCTACGGTATCTGATACTATCGGAGTAAAATTGTCTTCATCGGAGTCTCCATCTTCTTGATTTTCAGATTCATTCTCTGGCTCAGATTCTATCTCTTCTAGAACTTCAGATAATTGTTTTTTAGTAAAACGATTTTTTTTATGATCTATTTTTATAATAGTAGAATCTTTAAATGAAATAATAGTCCCACTTTTTACATCTCTACTCATCACTCGCGCAAGCCCTTTTCCCTGAAAAGAAAAATCCATTTTGGAATAGTAAGTATCCTCAGAAAAATATTTATGAACAGAAGATTCCATAGAACCTATTTTAAAAGAAGCTTTAGTGGTTTCTTCAGTAATAAACCCAGATTGAGCAATAATAGTAGATGAAATTAATAATGAAAAAAAGAAAAAATATAGATTCTTCAAATGTTTTATAATCCAGTTTCTTGAACTGTCTTTTTTACTTCAGTAAGAGTATTGTCGAGAGCATTTTTCTCGTCATCATTTAAATCAAATGTTAAAATATTCTCAACACCATCAGCGCCAATTACAGTTGGAACACCGATAAAGTATCCACCTACATCAAATTCACCTTCACACAATGATGCGCAAGGGATTACTCTCTTTTTATCTTTCACAAAACTTTCAATCATTTCTACTGCAGATTGAGCAGGAGCATAAAACGCCGATCCTTTTCCAAATAGCTTAACTAATTCTCCACCGCCAAAGCGAGTTCTATCTTCAATTGCTTTAATTGTGTCAGCATCTAATAATGATGTTAATGGAACACCTCCAACAGTTGCTAAACGACTTACAGGAACCATTGTATCTCCATGTCCACCAAGGACTATACAAGCAACGTCCTGAGAAGAAAGATTGGTTGCTTCTGCAATAAATGATCTGAACCTAGCACTATCAAGTGCTCCAGCCATACCGACTACTTTGTTTTTAGCAAAGCCAGATACTTTATAAAAAGCATATACCATCGCATCCAAAGGATTTGAAACAACTATAACAAAAGCATTAGGAGCATGTAGTTTTACTTGCTCTGCAACATTTGTCATAATATCTAAATTTTTCTTTAATAAATCTTCGCGATTCATTCCTGGTTGTCTTGGAAACCCTGCAGTAATGACAACAACATCCGAGTCTGTAATTTCTGAAAAATCTGATGAACCACTTAGTTTAACATCATAACCATCATGTGGAAGAAGTTGAGATATATCTAAAGCTTTTCCTTTGATAAAATTTTCAGCTTGAGGAATATCGATAATAACAATATCACCTAATTCTTTTTGAGCAGAGAGTAGAGCAATATTACCACCGACTTGACCACCTCCGATTAATGCTATTTTTGGTCTAGCCATTTTTAATTTTGTTCAATTACGCTAACAAAGGTTGTCTTACCTTTTTTACTAAATTTTACTAGGCCAGGTGAGGTCGCAAACAAGGTATCATCATTTCCTTTTTTAACGTTTCGTCCAGGATGTACCTTAGTACCTCTTTGTCTAATAATAATGCCACCGGATAGGATTAATTGTCCATCAGACATTTTTACACCTAATCTTTGTGCATTAGAGTCTCTTCCGTTCCTTGAACTACCTTGTCCTTTTTTATGAGCCATGAGTCCCTACCTTTTATTTTTTCTTTTCAGCAACTTTTTTCTTAGCTACTGTTTTCTTTTTTGGTGCAGTTTTTTTAGTAGTTTTTGCTGCTGCTTTTGCTTTTAATCTAGTAATTGATTGGATTTCAAGCATAGTTAAATCTTGTCGGTGACCATTTTTTCTTTGATAACCTTTTCTTCTTTTCTTTTTTATAATAGTGACTTTGCTAGCTCTTTTATGCTCAAGCACTTTAGCGCTAACTTTGTATGAGTCTAATTCTTTAGGATTAAAGATATTAGTATCTTTGTCTGATACTGCTTTCACATTATCAAATTTTAAAGTCTTTCCTACTGCAATATCTATCTTAGAATCTACTAAGAGAGTATCGCCTTTAGCGACTTTATACTGTTTTCCATATATTTCTACAATTGCAAACATAGCTTGGGAACTTAATAGCTAATTTATTGGTTATCAAGCACCTATTTCATGAGTTATATCTATGGAATCTGACATCCTTGTAAAGCGAAATACATTTTTCCCCATCGAAAGATCATCAATGACCTTGAGATATACAAAATTCTTCCACATTAAACTGATATAATCTCTTTTTTTCTCCTCTTTTAAATAATGAGAAATTTCAGGATTAAGATATAGTTTTAATCTAAGATCTTTATTCTTTTGTTTATAATCACGTAGCCAATAATCAATTCTAGTTAAAAGGGTGTCTTTTGATATAATTCTTCCATCGCCACTACAGCTATCGCAGCGCTCAGTTAGAGAGTCAATGATGCTTAAACCAGTTCTTTCTCTGGTCATTTCAAGTACCCCGAATTCAGAAATTTCTGATACAGCTACTTTTGCTCTATCTTTTTTCAATTCTTTCTTCATTTCAAGATATACTTTTTTTCTATTCTCTGCAGATACCATATCAATAAAGTCAATTAAAATTAATCCTGACAAATGCCTCAATCTTAATTGTGCTGCCACTTCTTTTGCTGCTTCTAAATTAATTTTTAGAGAATTGTCTTCATGCGCTTTTTTACCGACAAACTTTCCGCTATTCACATCTACAACCACCATAGCTTCAGTTCTTTCTATGATCAGATATGCTCCACTTTTTAACCATGCTTTCTTTCTCAATAGCTTACTCATATCATTATCAATGCCTGTTTCTTTAAACAGTGGTATTCTTTTACGATAATGCTCTAAAGAGTCTCCAGTATCAAGAGCGTCTTCTTTAATCATTTTTTGTATTTTTTTGTAATCGTCTTTAGAATCAACAACAATTTTTTCAACTTTATCACTGATTAAATCTCTTAATACGCTCGACGTCATTTCTAAATCATTGTGGATTACTGCTGGAGCATCACTTTTTTCTGCTAATTTCATTAGCTCGATATATTTTTGCTCTAGATTTGCATAATCATTTTGAATCTGTTGATCAGTTTTTCCCTCAGCTACGGTACGAATAATAATTCCTAAACCATGTTTTTTCATATCAAATGCAATTTTTTTCAATCTTCTGCGTTCATAACGATCTTGCATTTTTTTTGATACCCCTACATATTTTGATTTAGGTATTAATACAATAAAACGCCCCGCAATTGAAAGGTCTGTAGTAACTCTAGCGCCCTTGTTATCAAAGGGCTCCTTAACTACTTGAACAATAATTTCTTGCCCAGGAGACAATATAACATTGATTTCTTTTGAATTTTTAGATTTAGGTTTGCGATCTGCAATTAATTCAGGGTCTGAAATTTCAGAGAATGGTAAGAATGCATTATTCCCTTCACCTATATTAACAAATGCAGCTTGCATTCCAGGAATCACATTTTCAACAACACCTTTATAGATATTACCAACAGTTCTTTCCTTAGATTCTTTATCAACATGGAGTTCGGCAAGTTTACCATTTTCTTTGACAGCTATCCTTGTCTCTCCTACACCTTTACTGATGTAAATTTCTTTTTTCATAAAAGCCTTACTTTCATTATAGCTAAATATATATTTATATATAGCATATAGTTTAATGTTCTATGAAATAGAGGAGAGAATACTAGGTATAAAAAAATTTATTAGTTTAAAATTATAAAAATAAAAAAAATAGTTAGTTTTTAATTTCTATCCTCAATTTCACAAGTAATTTAGCGATTTTTAAATTTAAAATACATATAATCTCATTAATTATGTTTAGTGAAGAATTGATCGCAGGAAAAGTAGCAGCAAGAAATGCTGGAAAAATCTTAATGAAATATTTTTCTGACTCCAACAAGCAGGTAAAATACAAAAGCCTTAATAATCCAGTGACCATTGCTGACTATGAGGCAGATCAGTATTTATTAGATTTTATTGGAGGAGAATTTCCGGATGATGGATGGTTATCAGAGGAAACTGTAGATACGAAGGAACGATTAAATAAATCCCGTGTGTGGATTGTAGACCCTTTAGATGGTACTAAGGAGTTTATTGAAGGAGTTCCACATTTCTCAGTAAGTATTGCATTAGTAGAAGACGGTTATCCTGTAGTGGGTATTATTTATAATCCCTATACAGAAGAAATGTTTTCTGCCCAGAAGGATAAGGGAGCTTCTTTTAATGGATCAAATATTAATATATCCAAAAAAGAACAACTCAAAGAAGCCTCTATTACTGTTAGTAGGTCTGAGTATAAGAAAAAACTTTGGGAAAAATATAGTGATAATTTTGGTTCAATAGAGCCCATTGGCAGTGTTGCTTATAAACTAGGATTGGTTGGAGCCAATAAATATGATATTTTTTCTACAATTGCACCAAAAAATGAATGGGATATTTGTGCAGGGGACTGTATTGTAAGAGAGGCGGGTGGATTAGTAAAAACCATTAATGATAAAAATATTATTTATAATCAAAAGAAAACCCTTGTTACAGACCCTATAATTGCTACAAATTCTATATTATTTAATAGCGTTACAGACCTATTATATTAGACATGGAAGATAAGATTTTAAAAAATGGAAATACATAAATGAAATATATTGGCCCAGATTTCTGTAATATCACTTCCTTATTAACTGATGAAGAGTTATTAATTCAAAAAACGGCAAATCAGTTTGTTACAGAAGAATTTAATCCTATTGTAAACGAATATTATAAAAAAGGATCTTTCCCTCTTGATTTAATCCCAAAAATGGGAGAACTAGGATTTTTTGGTGCAACCCTTCCTAAAGAATGCGGTGGAAGTGAGATTAGTAGTACAGCTTATGGTTTAATCATGCATGAATTAGAAAAAGGAGATTCTGGGCTACGTTCTGTTTGTAGTGTTCAAGGAGGTCTTGTTATGTACCCTATTTATCAATATGGTACAGAAGAACAAAAAAAGAAATGGTTGCCACAATTATCTGCTGGTAAAGCTGTAGGATGTTTTGGACTTACAGAATCTAATCATGGTTCAGATCCAGGAGGAATGCTTACAAGGGCAAAACGAGATGGAGATGATTGGGTTATCAATGGCTCAAAGATGTGGATTACTAATGGATCAATCGCAGACGTAGCAGTGGTTTGGGCTAAAGATGAAGAAGGTATAGTTAGAGGATTCTTAATAGAAAAAGGTACAAAAGGTTTTAGTAGCTCTGATATTCATGGGAAAATGAGTTTGAGAGCATCAATCACTTCAGAGCTATTTATGAAGGATGTACGTATTCCAGATAGTAATAGATTACCAGGGATCGAAGGATTAAAAGGGCCTTTATCTTGTTTAAGTCAAGCTCGATACTCAATTGCATGGGGGACGATTGGTGCTGCAGTAGATTGTTATGAAGTTGCTTTAAACTATAGTAAGGAACGAAAGCAATTTTCTAAGCCAATTGCTGGTTTTCAATTAACGCAGCAAAAATTAGCTCATATGATTCAAGAAATTACAAAAGCACAATTACTTGCTCTTCAATTAGGGAAGTTAAAAGATAATAATCAATTGAATTTTTCGCATATATCTCTAGGTAAGAAAAATAATGTAGCCATTGCTCGAGATTGTGCTAGATTAGCTAGAGAAATTTTAGGCGCAAATGGTATTATGGATGATTATTCAGTAATGCGACACATGATGAACTTAGAAACAGTGTATACCTATGAGGGTACAAATGAAATTCATACGCTTATCATTGGGCAAAAAATTACTGGTGAGCCAGCTTTTGAATAACAGGATCAATACTTTCAATAATTAATTTTAATAATTTTTCTCGATTCACTTCTTCTTTTAGCTCTAAAAACATTGAAGTACTACTCACTTGTGCTTCTTTATCAATTGTTTTAATATCGATAATAGAGTTAACATTCATTCCAATGCTTAGCGCCTGATATATGATATTTTCTGATCCGCTAGTTTGAATATTAGATAATAGCATTCCGACTATTTTCTTATTATTTACATATATATCATTTGGATATTTTACTTTTCCTTTGATACCATATAGAGATAAAATATGTATCATAGCAAGACAGCATTTATTAATAAGTTTTTGTCCAAAATGGTTATCTTTACCCAGTATAAGACTAAAAGTTAAATCTTTATATGGAGTAGAAATCCACTGTTTACCATGAGTACCTTTACCGCTGATTTGATTATCAGTGATTACAACTTTTCTAGCATCATTTATCTGATATTTTTTATCAAGAGCAATGTTTAAGGTAGAATTTATAGATTCCTTATAAATAATAGAATTTGAGCCACTTAAAATCCATTTTGTATTAAAAGATATGCTTTTATAATCTAGCTGCAAGGATCTAGTTTTTTTCTCATCTGAAAAGTAGCGCCTGGCTGCAATACACCGTTATTATTTTTAATAATATCGGCATTATCCATATAAATGATAACCCATGCCAATTCATCATTATATACTTTTTCAGCTAAACTCCATGCAGTATCACCTGATTGAATTGTGTATTCAAAAAATTCTAATTCACAATTTTTTGCTTGTGCTGCGTCTCTTTTTAGAGATAAAAAATTATAAGGATATATTCTATCTGGATTAGGGCCAATCTCTTGCTTATTCCATTCATATATTTCTCTCCACATAGAAGAATCACCGTATTCTCTAGAAGCAATTTTAATTAGATAGTCACCTCTTTTAATCATATATGGTTCGAATATGGTTACTGGTAATGGAGGTGATTCAGGTTCTTGAATGGTAAAAGTTTCTACGGAAACTTCTTGTTTAACGACTTCTTCTCCTCTATCTGGTGTTTCTTGTACAGCAACTTCATTTCCAACATTTGGTATAGTTCCTGAGCAATTTATAATTAATAAAGCACCCAACAGTAACACAAATTTATTATTTCTCATTTTCTTCCTCATTTTTCAATTTATCTACATTAATATTATTAATTTTTTTATATAATGTTCCTTATTTTTTTTATAATCACAAGGAATATTCTCCAAATATTTTCTTTAAAGAAGACGATATTTCTCCTAGTGTGCATTGATGGTCACTGCACTCAATAATATATGGCATTAAATTTTCATTAGTTTTTGCTTTTTCTTTGAGCAATGCAAGAGCATTAGCAGCATTTTTTTCATTACGAGACGATTTAAAGTTTTCAATTATTGCTAATCTATCTTCTGCTAGTTGTGGTTTATTTTTTTCTTCGATTTGGTCTTTACTTATAAATTTGTTCACTCCTATTACAATAGCTTTTTTATCATCTAAATCGTTTTGAAATTTTATAGATGATTCTGAGATTTCATTTTGAATAGTTCCATTTTGAATGAGTTTTTCAACACCACCTTTTGCTAACATGTCATCAATCTTGGCATTTACTTGTTCTGCCATATCTTTCGTCATACTATCTATTAACGAACTATCTCCAACAGGATCAATAAATTCTGGAATACCACTTTCGTACGCTATGACTTGTTGTATTCTTAGTGCTGACAAAGCATTTTTTTCAGATGGAAGGCTTAATGCTTCATCTTTACCGTTAGTATGGATTGATTGAGCCCCACCCAATACAGCAGCTAAACTTTGCAAGGTAGTTCTTGGAGTATTGTTTTCAATCTGTTGTGCTGTTAAAGTAGACCCAGCAGTTTGTACATGGAACCTACAAAGCTGTGATTTGATATTAGTTATTTTAAATCGATCCCGAACAATATGAGCCCATATCTCTCTTGCTGCTCTAAATTTTGCAATTTCTTCAAAGAAATTTCTATGAGAATTAAAAAAGAATGATATCTGAGTCGTTAGTTTTTCAATATCAATTCCTGCTGTCTTGGCAGCCTCTAAATAAGTAATAGCATTGGCAAACGTGAAAGCGAGCTCTTGTACTGCTGTGCTTCCAGCTTCCCTTATATGATAGCCTGATACAGATATAGAATTCCAGTTCGGTAAATTTTGTTGACAGTACTCAAATATGTCAGTTGTTAATCGCAGGGAGTGGTTAATAGGGAATATATATGTTCCTCTTGCAATATACTCTTTTAGTATATCATTTTGAAGCGTACCTCTTAATTTTTCTAGAGAATATCCTCTTTTTTTAGCTAAGGATATATAAAATGCTAATAATATTGATGCAGTAGAGTTAATGGTCATAGATACAGAAACTTTCTCTAAATCAATTTGATTAAACAAAGACTCAATATCTTCAGGAGTTGAAATAGGTACTCCGGACTTACCTATTTCCCCATAAGACATATCATCATTTGAATCATACCCCATCTGTGTTGGTAAATCAAATGCTACCGATAGTCCGCTGACACCACTTTCTAATAATGATAAATATCTTTTATTTGATTCAGATACAGAGGAAAAACCTGCATATTGTCTCATAGTCCACAATCTATTGCGGTACATATCTTTATAAATGCCTTTTGTAAATGGAAATTTGCCTATTTTTTTATTTGACATGGATGGGTTAATTTAATTCTAAAATCAGTATTCTAATTAATGATTTTTTGCTAACATATCACTATATGGAATATTCAAGAGTAGAAAAAATAATATATTGGTGGCGTTATAAGAGCTATTTTATCAATCAATCTGAGAAATATGAATATTCTGGAACCGAACAAGACTCTATTTTAATAGTTCTCCCAGATGGAGAAGTTGCATTTGATTTGGCGAACCTTTTTTTAGAAAAAATTCAATATAATGAAACTAGAATCCACTTTTTGGTCAAAGATGCTCTAATTAATTTTTATCCTAAAGAACTGAGTGAATCAGCATTATTATTTTCTTATAAAGATATTAATTCTTTAGGTGTTCCCACTAATGAGTTTGTTAAAAAAATTAAAGAATTGAAATATGAAAATATGATTGATTTAAATATTAATTTTAGTCGTTTCTCTTCTTTTCTTTTAAGAGCATGTCATCCAAAAGTAAGAATGGGTTTTAATTATGATAATTCAAAAAAATATTATAATGTTATACTTGATACAAATTATCAAAGAGATTTAGAAGGAACATTTAATATGATTCAGCAGTTTATAAAAATATGAACGAATATTTAAAAAAGATTATTATATCAGATCTTATCTTGTTAGATAAGCCCAACTCTTTTTTTGAGAGTGACCAGTATCCTTGGGATTTAATTCATAGTATCTCTGATTTATTCTCAGAAGCCACTTCTTCTTATGGATCGATTGAGAATGTTATGATTAATGATAGCAATGGCCCAGTTCTAATTGATAAGACTGCTATTATAGAACCTTTTACTGTTTTAAATGGTCCTCTATTTATAGGAAAAAATACATTAGTGAAATCTCATTCTACTATCTCAAATACCATTATTAATCACAACTGTAAAGTAAGCGGAGAGGTTCATTCTTGTATTTTTCAACCATATTCTAATAAAGCACATGAAGGATTTCTAGGAAACAGTTTTATTGGATCGTGGGCAAATTTGGGAGCTGGGACAACTACTAGCAATCTGAAAAACAATTATTCATCCGTACAAGTGAAGTGGAATGGAAAATTAATAGATACAGGTTCTATATTCTTTGGTTCTATTATTGGAGATCATGTTAAGACGGCTATTGGAACTAATCTTAATACGGGAACGGTGATTGAATTGGGTTGTAATATAGTTTCTCAATCGTTTCCCCCTAGACACATTCCTGCCTTTTCATTATTCTATAAAGATAAATTGATGAAAATAAAATTTGATGATTTTTGTGATACTGCGAAAAAAGCGATGCAAAGAAGAGATATGACACTTTCTTCGTCTGAAAAATCTATTTTAAATAGTATTTACAAAAACTGTTGACTTCATAGCTAACTAAGAATACCTTCGTCTCTATATGGATTCTGTTGATTTAAATAACGTAGATGAGGTTATTAGCCCTTGTTGTGATGAAGAGATAAAAACTTCAGACATTGGCGCTAAACTAAAATGTCCGCTATGTAAAGCTAATCTTAAGCAAAGAATATATCTCCCATTTCTTGAATATCTAATGGAAAATGGCCATGTAGAAAACTTAGATTTTTTTGATTTAGATTTGTATAGTCAAGACAAAGAAGCCTTAGACAGTGAGGACGAAGAATTAGATCTTGATAAATATGAAGTGAAGAAAGATAGTCTGAATATTTATGAAGATGATTCAAAGTTTACTGCCACTAAAACACCATCACAAACCTCTATTGATGAATCTGCGGTATCGAGTGATTGGGTTCAGTTTGCCACAGAAGATTCTGACTCATAAACCCGATTTTTTACTTTACAATACATTCTAGTTAACATTAAATTGACCAAGAATTAAAATTTTCAGGCTATAAAATTATGAAAGATTGAAAGACTTTCCCCCGCTTATCAACTTTCTTTTATAGCCTGTTTTTTTAAGCGGATATAATTCTTTTTTAATTTGCTTCATTAAAAGAATAGAATTAATATTGTATGTTAGACCGAGTAGTCGGTTTCAAAAACAATACAATTATTATGAAAATAGCAGTACTCACTAAAGCAATTCCAAGCTACGAATCTAGTATTCGTATCGATTCTTCATCAAAATGGATTGATGAATCGGTTGTCAATTTTGTAGTGAATGAAAGTGACTCTTATGCCTTAGAAGAAGCATTGCAAATTAAGGAAAAATTGGATAACGGTTCCGAAGTAGTTGTTGTTACTATGGGTTCTCAAGATAATACATCAAAAGTATTAAAAGATGGGTTGGCTAAAGGAGCTGATAGAGCTATTTTTATTCAAAATGAAGACTTAAACACTGACCCGCTATCTATTGCAAAATTATTTTCTCAAAATTTAAAAGATGAAAACTTTGATTTAATATTTTCCGGTTTACAATCAGATGATTTAGGATCTGGACAGACTGGAGTATTGATTGGAGAATTATTAGGAATGTCTACTGCAACACTAGGAATTGAAACAGATATTCAAGAGAGTAAAATTAAAGTTAAGCGAGAGCTAGAGTCTGGATGGTTTCAATGGGTGACATTACCTTTTCCAGCTAGCGTATCTATTCAGTCTGGTATTAATGAGCCTAGGTACCCTTCATTAAAAGGAATTATGGGTGCTAAACGTAAGGAATCAAAAGTAGTAGATGGACAGCTTTCTGACGCTCCAAAACAAAATTTTATTAATTTATTTGTTCCTAAGACTGAAAAATCTACAGAAAAGATTGAAGGCGATATTGATGGAATAGTTGCTAAGTTAATGGATATACTAAAAAATAAATTAAGAGTGATATCATGATCTTAGTTGTATTAGAAAATCAAAGAGGTAATATCCATGCCTTTAGTAAAGAAGCGGTAGCTGCCGGTCAAAGTTTAGCATCTCAATTAGGAATGGATGTCTCTATCCTATGTATGGGTGAAAATGCAAGATCTCTTAAAGAACAAGCTAAGGATTATAAAGCAAAAAATTTAATTTTAGCAGAACACGATATGACCAATGCTTATTCTGCTGATGGATATTCAAAAGTTTTATCAGATGTCATTAAAAATGTATCTCCTCAATATGTAGTAATGGGGCACTCTTATATGGTACGTGATTTTTTACCTAGAGTAAGTGCTAAGTTAGATTTACCATTTGTGAGCGATATTATATCAGTTACCTATGATGGAGATAACCCTGTATTTGCACGTCAAGTGTTTAATGCAAAACTGGCTACTAACATTCAGCCAGATTCAAGTAGTAATACCACGCTTCTTAGTTTTCAGTCTGCGGCATTTTCTAGCGATGAGATAGAATTGGGAGGTTCTGATGCTGCATCTGTATTAGAAGTAAGTCTTAATAATGAAGATATTAAGTCTAGTAGTGAACCAGAATTTCAGGAGTCTGCTTCTGGTGTAGACTTAACTACTGCAGATGTAATTGTATCTGTGGGAAGAGGTATTGAAAGTCAGGATAACATCCCTATGGTCGAGTCCTTGGCAAAAGCAATGGGAGCAGAAATAGCTTCATCTAGACCTGTAGTAGATATGGGTTGGTTACCATCTTACAGACAAGTTGGAAGTTCAGGACAATCGGTATCCCCTAATCTATATTTTTCTGTGGGTATTTCTGGCGCTATCCAGCATGTAGTAGGCATGAAAGGCTCAAAAAATATTATTGCAATTAACAAAGATGAGGAAGCTCCTATTTTTGAGATTGCAGATTATGCTGTCATTGGCGATTTAATGGAAATCGTACCAAAATTGACAGAAGAGCTTCAAAAATAAATAACATATATACCATATGAAAAATTATATTCTTCGTGTATTATTAATTTTAGTACTCGTTAGCTGTGCCAGCAAGAAGGCAATGAATCCTCAAGATATGGAGATCGATAATATTCCAGAAGATTGGGCGAATGAAATTCCAATCACAATTAATATTTCAGATATATGGTGGAATGAATTTCAAGATGAAAATTTGAATCAATTTTTATCCCAATTTTTAGATGATAATATTAATCTCGAGCAAGCTATGCTCAATACGAGAATTGCGAAACAAGCATCGGTTATATCCACCTCTAATCTTTTCCCATCTATAGGAATAAGTGCTTCAGCGGGAGAATCTGAACAAAATTCAGCAGGGTTTCCTCCAATCTTTACTTCCTTATTTGGAGGACAGAGCGATGACATAATAACTTTTAATCAAGAAAATTATAATCTGTCATTAAGTACGCAGTGGGAAATTGATTTATGGGGCAAAATGAGACAAGGAAGACTTGCAGGTAAGCAACAATATTTATCTGCAAAATATAATTACACGTATTATCAATTTTCGCTCACATCCGAAGCAGCAAAACTTTATTTTTCAATTATTGAATCCAAACAATTAGTAGAAAATGCTGAACAAAAATATAACAATGCCAAAATTATCTTTGACTTATACGCAAGTCGTTATAACAAAGGAATTATTTCATTGAAAGCGCTACAACAATCAGAACTAATGTTTAATCTAGCTAAGAGTGATTTAGAGAATAAGAAAAGTATCGCTTCATCGCTTGTTCGTGAAGCAAAAGTATTAATAAAAGAGTATCCAGATTTAACACTAGATATAGCGAAAGAATTTCCACAATCTATTCCTAATATACCGGATGTTTTACCAGCTGACATTGTAAAAAGACGCCCTGATTTGATTGCATCTCAATATAATTTATTAGCATCTGAAGCGCTTAATAAACAAGCAATGCGATCTCTGTACCCTTCATTCAGTTTAGTCGGGTCTACGGGGACATCAAGCAATGTCCAAGACTTCCTCAATGACGATTTTAGTGTTTGGAGCAATGGCATTAATCTACTTGCTCCCGTATTCAATGCAGGAAAATTAATAGCGAATAAAAAAATTGCTAAAACTAATCAAGAAATTGCAATGCTCGAATTTGTTAACAACTTACTCACAGCATATAAAGAAGTGGAATCTGGATTAGAATTTGATCAAAGCGCGCAATTGTCATTGAAACTTTTAAAAGATAATATTGTATTATCTGAGTCTATCTATGATACCACTTTTGATGAATTTGCTAAAGGCGTAGCAAGTATAGAAGAAGTAATCAATGCAAATAATGCATTATTTGACAACAAAAATATGTTAGCTGGTGTAGAAAGAATTCGCATTGAACAAAGAATAAACTTAATATTGGCACTGGGAGGAGGATTCACTTACAAGCGATGATTAAATATTTAAAACCATTACTAATCATAGGAGCTGCAACACTAATTGCATTTGTTTTATATATACTAGGTCAAGTATCGCCTCTGCCTGTAGAAGAACCAGCCCCACTAGATGTCAATGTACAAATATTGATTCCTATTGATTATGAAGTAAAAATAAAATCTACTGGGACAACAACTCCTATTACTCAAACTATTTTAACATCTGAAGTAGGTGGAGAAGTCATTTATCGTTCTAAAAAATTCTCTGAAGGTTCTTCAATAATTATTGGTGAAATCTTAGCTAAAATTGATGATACCGACTTACAACTACAGTACAAGAATGCCTTACTGCAGTTAGCAAGTGCAGAAGTGCAATTTGCAGTACAACAAGCAGAAGCAGAAATTGCTCAGGAAGCTTGGAAGCAAGTTGGTGAAGGCGCTGCCCAAGATTTGACGGCTAAAAAACCTCAATTAAAACAAGCAAAAGCGGCATTGGAAGTAGCAAAAGCGCAAGTACAATCAGCAGAAAAAAAATTAAACAAAACAGAAATAACTGCACCATATACTGGTCGTATTAAAGATATTAATATTGATTTAGGATCTACTATTCTTCCTGGACAACCAGTAGGTTCAATGTATACATCAAATGAAATCGAAGTAACGCTTTCTATTAAAGATAGTGATTTGCGATTCCTTGATATCCCAATGGATGGTAGGAAATTAAACCCTGACCAAAAGTCATTAGTAGTAATTAAATCTCTTTATAAGGGTGAAATGCAAGAATGGAGTGGAAATTTAGAACGTGTTGATGGTGTTATTGACCCAATGACTCGCATGATTAAGCTTATTGCAAATTTTAAAAATAATTTTATTGAAGATACAAAGCCGATATTACCAATTGGCTTATTTGTAGAAGCAGAAGTTAGTGGTAAAATACTAATAGATGTTTTTATGATTCCCAACACCGCATTAACTCCTAACGATGAACTCTTAGTGGTCAATCAAGATAATACCTTAGAAATCAGAAAAGTAAAAATAATTACCAAAATGAAAGACCACATCATAGTCAAAAAAGAAATGAAAGCGGGTGAAAGGGTAGTTGTATCAAAACTTAGCATTGCAACCAATGGAATGTTAGTCAACCCACGATATCAGTAATGAAAGGGATTGTTACCTGGTTCGTTAAAAATAGTGTTCCTGCAAACCTATTTATGTTTTTTCTAATTGTTGGTGGATTTTTTGTATCATATCCAACAATGAAATCTGAATTTTTTCCGATTCCAGATATTAAAAGTATTACCATAAGGGTTGCTTATCCCGGAGCATCTGCTGAAGAGGTAGAATCTTCAATTTGCTCTAAAATAGAAGATAGGCTTGAAGGCGTATCTGGGATTAAAAGATTAAAATCTCATTCTCTTGAAGGATTCGGGGTGGTTGGTGTGCAGGTTTATAGTCATGATGATGTTGATACTACGTTAAATGAGATTAAAACGATTATCGATGGTATTAGTACATTTCCACAAAACAGCGAGTCTCCAATCATTAAAAAACTAGAAATAAATGAAAAAGTTTTGGATGTCGTTGTGTATGGAGATGTTGATGAGCTAGTACTTCTAAACATTGCTAAAGATGTCGACAAAGAGATTAAAACACTTGGCGAAGTTTCATTCACAGAAATGTTTGGGAATAGAAATAAAGAGATTACGATTGAAGTATCTGAAAAAGATTTAGAAAAATATAATTTAAATTTTGATCAAATAGCAATGGCCATCAATGCTGGGTCAATTGACTTACCCGGAGGACTGCTATCAAGCAAAAGTGGGGATTTATTAATTCGAACCGTTGGACAATCTTATAATGCCAATGAATATGAAAATATTGTTATTAAAGGTCAACCAGATGGAGGTCAATTACTTCTAAAAGATATCGCAACCATTACCGATGGCTTTATTGATGTAGAACGTTACTATCGCTGGGACGGTGTTCAAGCAATGTTTATTAGTGTAAACCTAGTTGGCGACCAAGATGTGCTTCTTGCTGCTGAGCAATTACGAGCTTATGTAAAGCAGAAGCAAGCTGAGATGCCTGCTAATGTCAGTATTGACTATTGGTACGATCAAGCCCGATATCTACAGGCCCGTATTGATTTGCTTTATAGAAATTTTGCTATCGGAATGGTTTTAGTATTATTCTTATTAACCATGTTCCTGAGACCTTCGGTAGCATTTTGGGTCGCAATGGGAATTCCTATTTCTTTTGGAGGCGCTCTTATTATACTTCCACAAATTGGGGTGACTGTAAATATTTTATCGGCATTTATGTTTATTGTTGTATTGGGTATTGTTGTAGATGATGCAATTATTGTGGGAGAAAATGTCTTTAGACGACGTATCAAACTTAAAGAAGATAATATAACGTCGACAATCAAGGGGACTATGGAGGTATTAACTCCTGTATTTTTTGGAGTGCTAACCACTATTGTTGTATTTGCTCCTATGTTAAATTTGGCTGGGAATACAGGTGGTATATGGAGAACATTTCCCCTAACTGCAATTCCGATTCTAATATTTTCTTTAATAGAGTCCACTACAATCTTACCATCACATTTAAATCATTCGGGCGAATGGTTCCAAACACGTTTTGTAGGATTTGGTAAAAAACTCAAAGCGATGAGGAGTTACTGTTCTACAACGCTCTACAATTTTGTAGATAATATTTGGATGCCGCTTGTTAAAAAATCTATTATTAGTCGCTATGTCACGGTATCTGTTTTTATAGGGATGCTGATTATAACAATATCTTTACTTGCTGGAGGATTAGTAAAATGGTCATTTTTCCCATCACTAGAAGGAGAAGAAGTTTCAATTGTTTTTGAGCTACCGGCAGGATCTCCTATAGAAAAAACTCAAGCAATTACTCAAATTATTGAAAGTGAAGCATTAAAACTTCAAGGGGAGCTAAACACCAATCAGCCTGAAAAAATTATTGCTCATGTACTAACAACTGTTGGACAGCATTATTTCACTAATAATCAGGAAGAAACGGGACCGACCGGTCCTTCTGTTAGGGGTGTAGCTACTCCGCACTTAGGAGAAGTTGTTATTGTATTAACTTCCGCAGATAGTCGTTGGGGTTTAACTGGGGCCTATGATATAATTGATATATTGCGTGCGCGTATTGGCACTATTCCAGGAGTGGAGCGACTAAATTATAATGCTGCTATTTATGGTGCCGGAAAAGCAATCCACTTTGAATTTTCAGGTGAGAGCTTTGACAAACTAGATCAAGTCGTAAGTGATACCAAAGTATTGTTATCTAGTTTTTCTGGCGTTTATGATATAATGGATACGGATACTAAAGGTAAAAACGAGCTACAAATAGAATTGTTGCCTTCTGCAGAGGTCTATGGCCTCACTACTATGGATATTGCACGTCAAGTAAGACAAGCATTCTTTGGAGAAGAAGTGCAGCGCATTCAACGTGAAGATGATGATATTAGGGTTATGCTCAAACTTCCAAAAAAAGAACGTGATAACATGGTAACCTTAGAAAATATGAGGATACGTACAGCCCAAGGAATAAAAGTTCCTCTGTATGCAGTTGCGAATGTTAAAGAAGTGGCAGGAAAAGCAGCTATATCACGTATTAATGGAAAACGAGTAATAGAGGTTAGTTCTGATGTGGATATATCTAAAAATACATCTAGTATGATCTTACAAAGTATAATTTGGCCAGCTGGTCCATATGAGGGGCAACCAATGCGTAAATTTAAAGAAATTATGGATAAAACTCCTGGAGTAGCATTTGCACTTTCAGGTGAACCGGCGGAGCAAGCTGACCAGTTATCCGATATTATGTTAAAATTTTCTCTTGCAATTTTTATTATTTACGTATTACTTGCAATACCATTAAAATCATATTTCAAACCATTAATTGTATTATCTGCTATTCCATTTGGTGTGGTAGGAGCTGTTCTTGGACACTTATTATTTAATCAACCAATGTCTGTACTTTCTCTTCTTGGTGTCATAGCACTCTCTGGTGTAGTAGTAAATGATAGTCTTCTTTTGGTTGTCTTTACAAATAGAGCAAAAGATAAAGGCGTAGAAACGAGAGAAGCAGTATTGGATGCTGTCCGTACAAGGTTTAGACCGGTAGTATTAACCTCAATGACAACCTTCTTAGGAATTCTACCATTATTATTTAATCAAAGTACCCAAGTTCTCTTTTTAAAGCCTATGGCAATATCTCTAGGGGTTGGAATTTTATTTGCAACAACTATTATATTATTACTTGTACCAGTGACATATGTAATTATTGATGATTTCCTAGTATTGCTAAATAAAATATTTAAAAAAGTTCGCTAAAGATTACGCTTCGAATTGTGCATAGCTAGGATACCCAGATCTAGCAGGATCTTCATAATCGATCTTGATAATTGCTTTCTTCAATATTCTTTTCAATACAATTAAACGATCATTTTCAGATTGACTTTTTAATAGAATTTTTTTTGCTCTTTTATCAATATCTAACATAGAAGAAATTTCAAAAGAACTTTTTGGCATATTGATTTGTGGAATCTTAGAAGATGCCCCTAATTTTAATAACACTTCATAGAGAAAAACATTTGCTTCTTGTAACAGACTTTCATCAATAGTGTCATCTATATCATTCCATGTTTTAACATATGCTTGCTTATAGTCCTCTGACGTATTATAGCTTTTAACAATAAATCTTTCTCCGCCAGATACTAAGATGTCATATTCTCTACTTTCATTTTCTCCACCCACTACTTGATCTATAGATGCGGTACATCCAATGATTAAAGAATCATTATTTTTTGAATTTATAATACCAAATTTTTTATTATTCTTTAGACAGTACTCAATCATCTTTTTATACTTTTCTTCGAAGATGTGTAGAGGTAATGTTTCACCAGGTAGCAGTACTAAAGGTAGTGGGAAAATTGGGATTTTATCATTCATACTCCTATCAAAATACATATAGTTTTCTTAATATTCACTAGCAATCTTATGAAAAAAGAGATTATAGACCATTTAGCACTTTGTACCGATGATATCGCTAAATCAGTAACATGGTATACA
>JAAZXT010000031.1 GCA_014240005.1 Fidelibacterota bacterium
GTAGAATCTGAGACTGAATTATCGATTGAAAAAGGAATCATTGAAAAAGAAGTTGATATTGATCAAAAAAGATCAAACTCTATTATTAGAAAGGACTGGAAGTTCCCATCTACAGATATATTAGAATTTGTTTCAGATGAATCAGAAGAATTAAGTAGTGATTATCTAAAAGATAGAGCAGAATTCTTGCGTAGTTCTATCTCAACATTTGGAGTAGAAGGACAGACCGGATCAATTAAAACTGGTCCAATTATTACATTATTTGAGATAGAACCAGCCGAAGGAGTAAGGGTAAATAAGTTTGTTCAACTTTCAGATGATATTGCAAGAGTAATGGAAGCGGATAGGGTAAGAGTTTTAGCACCTATACCTGGAACATCTCTTGTTGGGGTTGAGATTCCTAATGATAATCCCCAAACAATTTATTTAAAGTCAGTGATTAATTCTGAAAAGTATTTAAAATCAAATGCAAAACTAAAGCTAGCTATAGGAAAGGGGATTCTTGGGGATATTGCTATTCTCGATTTAGTGGAAATGCCCCATCTTCTAATTGCTGGAACAACCGGTTCCGGAAAGTCTGTATCATTAAATGCTATTATCGTTAGCCTTCTTTATCAATTAAAACCAGATGAGGTAAAGTTTGTAATTATTGATCCTAAAAAAGTAGAAATGTCTTTATATAAAGGACTTGAAGATCATTATCTGTTAAAATTTGACGGAATTGATGAATCGATTATTACCAAGAAAGATAATGCAATTCTTGCTTTAAGGTCGCTAGAGAAAGAAATGGATGCAAGATACGATTTACTTGCTGAATCTGGTAAAAGAAATATTGCTGAATATAACAGTATGATGAAAAAGGCTAAGAAGGATTTAATGCCATACATTGTATTGATGGTTGACGAATTGGCTGATTTAATGATGTATAGCCCTAGAGATGTTGAAGCGCCTATTGCTAGATTAGCTCAATTAGCAAGAGCTGTTGGTATTCATTTAGTCATTGCAACTCAAAGACCTTCTGTTGATGTAATTACGGGTATTATTAAGGCAAACTTTCCTGCTAGGATAGCATTCCAGGTTGCTACAAAGATTGACTCTAGAACAATTTTAGATGTTAACGGGGCAGATAAATTAATTGGAAAAGGAGACATGCTTTATCAAAAGCCAGGATCTTCTTCTCCTGTTAGAATGCATGGTGCTTTTGTTACTCTAAAAGAAATTGAAGATCTAGTGGAATATATATCAGAGCAACCAAAACCAAATGAAATTATACTTGAAACTGTTAGAGGCAATACGAGTACTTTGAATGGCAATGAGAACGGTATCGAAGATGAACTTCTTGAACAGGCAATTGAAATCGTAGTGATGAGCAAGCAAGGATCTATTTCATTGTTACAAAGAAGGTTATCTGTAGGCTATTCTAGAGCTGCTAGGCTTATAGATGAGATGGAAAGATTAAAAATTGTGGGACCTTTTACTGGAAGTAAAGCACGCGAAGTTCTTGTTGATGAATCTTATCTAGAAACAATCAAAGATGATCAAGAAGTATAGTTTAATTCTCTTATTTAGTATATCATTTACCCAGAATATGATTGAAGATAATATTGTTTCATTTATTGAGAATCTAGATAATAAAACCTTAACATTAATTATTGAAAAAGATGGTGTTAATAGCGATGCAACTCTATCAGTATCAAACGAAAAAATTTATTTTGATACATTAAGCGAAGATGGAACAATCGCTATTATAGATAGTGTAAGTATTATAACATATGACTTTAATGATGAAGTGATAATTATGGAAACCGTAGATAATACTTTCTTAGATATTTTTAATAGTAATAATTTATCAAAATACAATGTTGTAGGAAAAAATATTCAACATAGAATATGTATAATTGATTATGAATTTGAATCACTATTGACATCGATTGAATTTGATATGACTTCCAAAGAGATTATATCAATCGAAGTAAAAGATAGCGATATTATTTTATTTAAATCTCGTATAGAAGATATTTCAATTTTTAATTTTTATGTCGATAAAAAGAGTTTTGAATCTTGGAAAGTCTTAGATTGGAGAGAAAATGAGTAAAATATTTGATGCAATATTTTTAGATAGAGATGGAACAATCAGTCATGATCCTTACGGCTATATAAACAGTCTTCCTGATTATAATTTTTTTGATTATACATTTGAGGCATTAGAAATATTAAACAAATACACTGATAAGTTTGTAATTGTTACCAATCAATCAGGTTTAGCTTCAGGCAAGATTGATCTAGAAAATCTAGAAGAGATAAATAGTTTTATTTATCAAGAATTTGATAAAAGAGACTTGCCTTTAAAGAAAATATACTTTGCTGAAAACTATGATGAGAGTTATCAATCAATGAGAAAGCCTGGAATTGGAATGTTTGCAAAAGCCAAAGAAGAATTTGATATTGATTTATCAAAAAGTTTAATGATTGGAGATTCTGTAGTTGACATGCAAGTAGGAGATAGGCTTGGTATGAAAACAATATTCTTATTAACTGGAATGGGTAAAGACTATCTTGATGAAGTAAAATCAAAGTGTAAAGCCAATCTGATATCTAATAATTTACTAGAAGCAGCGAAGGATATAGTATTAATATAGGCGTCATATATGGTGGAGATTCAGAGGAGAGTGAAGTTTCCATAAAATCTGGAAAGGCTATATCTAATGCCTGTAACAAGATGGGTTATCAGGTTTCTATATTTCATATATTAAACAATAGCATTGATGACATTCTTCCCGATCTTAAGAAACTAGATTTTGTATTCTTAGCATTGCATGGAGTTTTTGGAGAAGATGGGTCTATTCAAGAAATTCTAGAGCAGAATGATATAGTTTATAATGGCTCTGAATCAAATTCTTCTACAAATTGTTTTAATAAGAGTTTTACTAAAACAATTGCTAAAGATAATAGTATTCTAACACCAAATTTTATTATCATAGATAAGAAAAATTTTAGTAACAAAGAATATAATTTTAACAAGTCTGTTATTAAACCAAACAAGCAAGGAAGTTCGATTGGTTTTTCTATTATAGATAATCAAAAAAATATTGAATCTGCATTAGATTCTGCTCTTGAGCATGATAGTCATGCCTTAATAGAAGAATATATTGAGGGCCGTGAGATTACAGTTTCAATCCTAGACAATGATGCACTTCCTATCATAGAAATTCAGCCAAATCATGGAGTATATGATTATAGGGCAAAATATACCAAAGGTGCATCTAATTATATATGCCCCGCAGATATAGATCAATCAATATCTAATGATATAAAAAGCATTGCTTTAAAGATTCATCAATTATTGAATTGTAAAGTTTATTCTAGGGTAGATTTTAGGTTAGATAAGAATAATGATTCTTGGTTACTTGAAATAAATACATTGCCAGGAATGACAGAAACCAGCTTATTTCCAATGGCAGCAAAAGCTACCGGATTATCTTTTGAAGATTTAATTGATAAAATTATTAAATTATCTCTAGAAAAATGAAATTACAATTTTACAATTCAGTTACTTCAGAAAAAGAAGAGTTTCAACCTATATCCAATAAGGAAGTATTGGTATATGGTTGTGGTCCAACAGTTTATAATTCTCCTCACATAGGTAATTTTAGAACATTCATATTCTATGACTTGCTCAACAGAGTGCTTGTACAAAATGGATATACTGTAAAAAATGTTATCAACATCACCGATATAGATGATAAGATTATTGATAGAGTTAATAATGAAGATATTGCATTTAATGATTTAATACAAAAGTATGAACGCATTTTTCTAGAGCAATCAGATTTTCTTAGTATTTTACCTTCCACTTTCAATCCTAGGGCATCAGAGTATGTATCGGAGATGATCGATTTTATTAAATCTCTTACGGATAAAGGAATGGCTTACAATATAAATGGAAATATTTTTTTTGATACAAAAGAATATAGTAAATATGGAAAATTTGTAAATATTGATGATGACAACCTATCTAAAGAAGACAATGAACTAGGAAAGAAACATCCCAATGATTTTGCATTATGGAAAGCATGGAAAGAATCAGATGGTGAGATTACATGGACATCAGATTGGGGAAATGGTAGACCTGCATGGCATACAGAATGCGCTGTTTTAGGAACACAATTATTAGGCGAATCTATAGATATTCATTGCGGTGGAATTGATTTAAAATTTCCGCATCATGAGAATGAGTCAGCTCAAGTAGAAGCATTATTGGGAAATCAATTTGCAAATTATTGGCTTCATTCAGAGCATTTAATTTTTGATAGAGAGAAAATGAGTAAATCTTTAGGAAATACATTAACTATCTCTGATTTATTAAAAAAATACTCCTCTGAATCGTTAAGATTGTTTTTACTTTCATCTCATTATCGATCAAAGGTATCTTTTTCAGATAAAAAATTAGATGATTCATCGAAGATGGTAGATAAGATCGATAGATTTGTAAATAATTTTGATTTAGTTACTATTGATGTTCAAGATATAAAATATAGCAGCTCTCATTTAGCTTTTCTTGATGCTTTAAATGATGATTTGAATACTCCGGAAGCACTTGGTATATTTTTTGATTTTATCAGTAAGATGAACAAAAATATTGATAATGAATTAATGACAGAAGATTTAAAAGTTGAATCAAAAATATTTATCAATTTATTTAATTCAATTTTTAGCATTATTAATACATCTTTATCGAACAAAGATTCTATACCTAAAAATATCCAAGATCTTGCTTCTTTGCGAGAAGAAATGAGAAATAAATCTGAATGGAATGAAGCAGATAAACTAAGAGGAAAGATTGAAAACTTAGGTTGGCTCATTGAAGATACAAAAGATGGTCAGAAACTCATTCAAAAGAAATAATTTGTTTTCCTGTTAATTCTTCTTATATTTCGTCGCTTTTACCTACGCGTGCGTGTATAGGTATATACAAAAGTACATTGCCGGTGTAGCTCAGTTGGTAGAGCAAGTGATTTGTAATCACTAGGTCGGGGGTTCAAGTCCTCTCGCCGGCTCAGTTTTTTTGGTAAGAGTAAGATATTTGAAAATTTTTTGTCCTACTATCAGGTAGTATTGAGTATTAGGATTTCGGGCAAATGGCCGAGTGGTTAAAGGCAGCAGACTGTAAATCTGCCGACGTAAGTCTACGGAGGTTCGAATCCTTCTTTGCCCACAGGTTTTGCGAGTGTAGCTCAGCTGGTAGAGCATCAGCCTTCCAAGCTGAGGGTCGCGCGTTCGAATCGCGTCACTCGCTCAAGAATTTTATTGCCTGCGTAGCTCAGTAGGTAGAGCACTTCGTTGGTAACGAAGAGGTCACCGGTTCAATCCCGGTCGTAGGCTCAAAAAAAATTGAAGATTTGTATTTTGATAAAAATAAAGGAGAGTAAAAAATGGCTAAAGAAGTATTTAAAAGAGATAAGCCTCACTGTAATATTGGTACTATTGGTCACGTTGATCATGGTAAAACAACATTAACAGCAGCTATTACAGAAACCCAAGCTGCTAAGGGATTAGCTGAAAAACGTGGTTTTGACAGTATTGATAATGCACCTGAGGAAAGAGAAAGAGGTATTACAATTCAAACAGCTCATGTTGAGTATGAGACTGAAAGTCGTCACTACGCTCACGTTGACTGTCCTGGTCACGCCGACTATATTAAAAATATGATTACTGGTGCTGCACAGATGGATGGTGGTATTCTTGTGGTTAGTGCCGCAGATGGTCCTATGCCTCAAACTCGCGAGCACGTTCTTTTAGCTCGTCAGGTAAATGTTCCAAGTCTGGTTGTTTTTATGAATAAATGTGACCAAGTAGATGACGAAGAGCTTTTGGAATTAGTAGAAATGGAGCTTAGAGATCTATTAACTGAATACAAGTTTGATGGAGATAATGTTCCAATCATTAAAGGAAGTGCTTTAAAAGCTCTTGAAAATCCTACAGATGCTGAAGCAACAAAATGTATTACTGAACTAATGGACGCTTGTGACTCATATATTCCTCAACCAAAAAGAGCGCTTGATAAACCGTTCTTGATGCCTGTTGAAGATGTATTTAGTATTACAGGTAGAGGAACTGTTGGAACAGGTAGAATTGAATCAGGTAAGATTAAAGTCGGTGACGAAGTTGAGCTTATTGGTATGGGTTCTGATATGACTACTACTATTACAGGAGTAGAAATGTTTCAAAAAACACTTGATGAAGGAGAAGCAGGAGATAATGCTGGTCTTCTAATGAGAGGTATTGAGAAAGATGACTTAAAAAGAGGTATGGTTGCAGCTGCTAAAGGTTCAATCACTCCTCACACTAAGTTCAAAGCAAATGTATATGTTTTGAAAAAAGAAGAAGGTGGCAGACATACTCCATTCTTTAACAATTACAGACCTCAGTTCTATTTTAGAACTACAGATGTAACTGGAGTAGTTACATTACCTGAAGGAACTGAAATGGTTATGCCTGGAGATAATGTTGAAATGTCAGTTGAATTAATTACACCGATTGCTATGAATCAAGAACTAAGGTTTGCTATCAGAGAAGGTGGACATACAGTAGGGGCTGGCGTCGTTACTGCTATTGAAAACTAATAAGAGATGGCAGGCAATAGCAAAAGAGCAATTGTAAGACTTGAGAGTTCTGCAGGGACAGGATATCGCTATACTGTTACTAAAAATAAGAGTAAGCATCCTGATAAACTTGAATATAAAAAGTTTGATCCTGTAGCTCGCAAGCATGTTCTTTTTAAAGAGATAAAATAAAAATAGCAAATAGGTGAGTAGCTCAATTGGTAGAGCATCGGTCTCCAAAACCGGGGGTTGCGGGTTCAATTCCTGCCTCACCTGCAAAAAGGGAAAAGTATGTTGAAAGCGGTAAAAGATTTTTTAAATCAAGTATACCTAGAAATGAATAAAGTTTCTTGGCCAAGCTACTCTGAATTAAGAGGATCGACTTATCTGATTATTATTTTTTTCTTAGTATTTGCATTATTTTTATTTGGAGTTGATTGGGTAATTCAAAAATTAGTGAGAGTGGTATTATGAATTGGTATAGTTTAAGAGTCATGTCAGGTAAAGAGGAAAAAATTAAAAATAATATTTTCCGCGAACTTGAATATGAAAAAGATATAGCAGGACATGTTGAGGATATTTTAATACCAACTGAGAATGTGGTAGATATTAAAAATGGAAAAAAACTGGTAAAGAAGAAAGTATTCTTTCCTGGATATATTCTTTTAAAAATGGAAATGAATAACGAAACAAAATTTTTTATTGAAGGTATTGATGGTGTAATGAGCTTTGTAGGACCTAAAGGCAGCCCTCAATCGTTAAACGATGTTGAGATTAAAAGAATTATTGGTTCTTTTGATGGAGATAATGATTCAGTAGAAGTAATGGAAGAAATACCATTTAAAGTGGGAGATTCTGTTAAAGTTATTGATGGGCCTTTCAAAGACTTTAATGGTCTTATTCAAGAGATTAATGATAAGAATAGAATTAAAGTAAACGTCAATATTTTTGGTCGTCCAACACCTATTGAATTAAGCTTTAATCAAATATTGATAGAGAATTAAAAAATGGCAACAAAAGAAAAAACAGGACTTATTAAATTACAAATTCCAGCTGGACAAGCAAATCCTGCTCCACCAGTTGGACCTGCTTTGGGTCAGCACGGCGTAAATATTATGGACTTCTGCAATGCATTTAATGAATCCACAAAAGAATTACAGGGAATGCTAACTCCTGTTATTATAACAGTTTACAAAGATAGATCTTTTACTTTTGAAATAAAATCCCCACCAGCATCTACTTTGATTATGAAAGAATTGAATATGAAAAAAGGCTCTCAAGAGCCAAATAAAGATAAAGTTGGATCGATAACAATAGCACAATGTAAAAAAATTGCTGAGATGAAGATGAAAGATTTAAATGCACATACATTGGATCATGCAGCGGAAATGATTGCTGGTACTGCTGTTAGCATGGGAATTGAGATAGATAGATGAAAAATACAAAATTTGCAAAATCAGTTTCAGAGAAATTAGATTCTTCTAAATCTTATGGTATAAATGAGGCAATGTCATTGCTAATGGAACTTAAGAGATCAACTTTTTCTGAATCTGTTGATGTAGCATTTAATCTAGGTGTTGATCCTAGGCACGCAGAGGAAAACATTAGATTAAGCCTAATACTACCTCATGGTATTGGACGAAATGTTTCCGTCTTAGCTATAGTCAATTCTGAAAAAGAAGCAGAAGCAAAAGAAGCAGGAGCAGATTTTGTGGGTAGCGAAGAATATCTTGAAAAAATAAAATCAGGGTGGACTGATGTTGACAAAATAGTGGTTACTCCAGATTTAATGGCACAGTTAGGAAAATTAGGTAAAGTGTTAGGGCCTAAGGGCTTAATGCCAAATCCTAAATCAGGTACTGTAACAAATGATATAGCTAAAGCAATTAAAGAACTAAAAGCAGGTAAGCTTGATGCGAGAGTAGAAAAGAATGGAATTTTACAATCTTCAATTGGAAAAACATCTTTTTCTGAGGAAGAATTAAAAGAAAATTTTGAAACTCTTCGTTCTGCGTTGATGTCTGCAAAACCTAACTCTTTTAAGGGTAAATATTTGAATTCAATTAGTATATCCTCGACATTAGGTCCAGGAATTAAGATAGGAACTGAATAATTATGCCAAGTACTAGAAATATAGATGCAGTTAAAGCGTTGAGCGATAAACTGGAAAAAGCTAAGGCAGTATATTTTACTGATTATCTAGGCTTGGATGTTGTTAGTATTACTCAATTAAGAAAAGAATTTGTGATGAAAGATGTAGAATTCACAATAGCAAAAAATACCTTAATTAAATTAGCTGCAAAAGAGGCAGGAATGTCGGGTGTTGATGATTTTCTAACAGGACCAACAGCACTGGCTGTGAGTTATGAAGATGCAACTAATCCAGCACAAGTAATTAAGAATTTTTTAAAAGATTTTGATAAGCCTTCAGTAAAAGGCATGATTTTAGATGGAGAAGTATTCGAGGCAAATGAGTTTGACAGAATAGCTAATCTACCATCAAAAGATCAGCTTTTATCTAAGTTGGTTGGAATGTTAAATTCCCCGATGGCAAAACTGAGCAGTACTTTAGGAAGTCCTGTTTCCGGCTTATTAGGAGCACTTGAACAATTAAACTCAAAGAAAGAAGGGTAGTTAAAATGAGCACTAAAAGAGAAGATGTTTTAAAATATCTTGAAGAAGCTAACATGATTGAAGTATCTGAGCTTGTAAAAGATATTGAAGAGAAATTTGGCGTAACAGCTGCTGTACCTGTTGCCGCAGTCGCAGGAGCGGCCGGCGGAGATGCTGCTGCAGATGCTGCTGAAAAAAGCGATTTTAATGTAGTCTTAACGGCTGCTGGTCAATCCAAAATTGCTGTGATTAAAGTTGTTAGAGCAATAACTAGTCTAGGACTTAAGGAAGCTAAAGAATTGGTTGATTCTGCTCCTAAAGCTGTGAAAGAAGGCGTTGCTAAAGATGAGGCGGAAGATTTGAAGTCTCAACTTGAGGAAGCCGGAGCTACAGTAGAATTACAATAATATAATTAAATATATTAATTAACCAATTTTTTGGAGGAATAGCTATCTTGAATTTAGATAATTTGAATAACAGACATAATTTTGAAAAAATAAAAACGGCCGTAGAACTACCAAATCTTCTCGATTTGCAGGTAGGTTCTTTTCATGATTTTTTACAGGAAGATGTTAAACCAAAAGACAGAGTAATGTTTGGTTTGCATGAAGCATTTTCTTCAATTTTTCCGTTACAAGATAATCATGAAAATTACATACTTGAATACAAAAGCTATACGATTGGAAAGCCTAGATATACTCCAAGAGAATGTTCAGATCGCGGTATTACTTACAATGTACCTCTTAGTGTAAAATTACGTTTAAAGATTACTGACGAAAAAGATAAAAAGAAGTTTGCTCAGATAATAGATCAAGATGTTTATTTTGGTAATATGCCATATATGACCGATAAAGGTACTTTCATTATTAATGGAGCAGAGAGAACTGTAGTAACTCAATTACAAAGATCTCCTGGTGCTTTCTTTGATCAAAAGTTTCATCCAAATGGTGCAAAACTCTTCAATGCTAGAATTATCCCAATTAGAGGTTCTTGGATTGATTTCACAACGGATATTAATGATATTTTATTTACTATTATTGATAGAAAAAGAAAGTTTCCAGCAACTCTATTATTAAGATCTTTAGGATTTAGTTCCGATGAAGATATTTACAATGCATTTGACCTAGTTCTTGATATAGATCCATCTAAGATAAAAACAGATAACTTAACTGACTATATTACTGTTGAAGATACTATAGATATGGAAACAGGTGAATTAGTGGTTGAGAGTGGAAAAGAGTTAAATGAAACTATTGTTAGCACTTTAAAAAATAATAAAACAAAAACTGTTAAGCTTGTGGATGTAAGAAATAATATTGATAGTATGATGATAAATAATACTATTAAAAAAGATCCTACAAAATCTACAGAAGAAGCATTATTAAAAGTCTACTATCTGTTAAGAGGTAGTGAGGCACCTAGCCCTGAGTCTGCTCAGAAATTTATCGATAGAATGTTCTTTTCTCCTAAAAAATATGATTTAGGACAAGTCGGAAGATATCGTCTAGATAAGCAGTTTGATTTAGATAACAAAGGCAAAGATTCCGTTTTAACACATGACGACTTTCTTATCACTGTTAAATATTTAATATTAATGAGAAAAGGATTGAAGTCTCCAGATGATATTGACCATCTAGGAAATAGAAGAGTAAGAACTGTTGGAGAGTTACTCAAGGTGCAATTCAATTCTGCTTTAGCTAGAATGGTAAGAACTGTATATGAGAGAATGAATTTGAGAGAGTCAGAGACAATTACTCCTCAGGATCTAATTAACTCAAGGTTGGTGACTACTGTTATTAATACATTTTTTGGAACTAGTCAACTATCTCAGTTTGGAGACCAAACAAATCCTTTAGCAGAAATTACTCATAAAAGAAGAATTTCTTCTCTTGGACCTGGAGGTCTTTCAAGAGAAAGAGCGGGTTTTGAAGTTAGAGATGTTCACTATACTCATTATGGAAGATTATGTCCAATTGAAACTCCTGAAGGTCCAAATATTGGTTTGATATCATCGTTAGCTTTGATGGCAAGAATTAATAGGCATGGATTTATTGAAGCTCCTTATAGAGTTGTAGATAATCAAATTGTAAAAGATGAGTTTAAATATCTTTCAGCCGATGATGAAGATAGAACAAATATTGCTCAGTCAGGATTAGGTACTGATGCTAAAAATAAAATAAATGATCCAAAAGTTAGAGTTAGATCTAAAGGAGATTTCCCTATTGTAGATCCAGACAGTGTTCATTATACAGATATTGTACCCAATCAAATTCTAAGTGTTGCAGCTGCTTTGATTCCATTTGTTGAGCACGATGATGCGAATAGAGCATTGATGGGTTCAAATATGCAACGTCAATCTGTGCCATTGATGAAGACTGAGTCACCTATTGTGGCTACTGGTATGGAAAGAAAAGTAGCAAAAGACTCTAAATCTATACTTCTTTCACCTATTTCAGGAACAGTTATGCATGTTGATTCGAATAAGGTCGTGATTAAGGATAGTAATTATCCTGATAGTACATTATTAAAAAAAGATGCAAATCTTTGTACTGTAGATTTAATTAAGTATGCTAGGTCAAATCAAAATACATGTTACAATCAAAAAGTAATTGTTAAAGCAGGCGACAAGATAAAAAAAGGACAAGTTATTGCTGATGGAGCTTCAACCGAGAACGGTGAATTAGCTTTAGGTAAGAATGTCTTGGTAGCATTGATGCCTTGGAATGGATATAATTTTGAGGATGCTATTGTTATCAATGAAAGACTTGTAAGAGATGATGTTTTTACATCTATTCATGTAAATGAAATTGAACTAGAAGTTAGAGATACAAAAAGAGGAGAAGAAGAATTAACTCCAGAAATCCCTAATGTAAGCGAAGAAGCAACTTCTCAACTAGATAAAGATGGTCTTATTCGAGTAGGGGCTATTGTTAATGAAGATGATATATTAATTGGTAAAGTAACTCCTAAAGGTGAGACGGATCCATCTCCAGAAGAAAAGCTTTTGAGAGCAATTTTTGGAGAAAAAGCAGGAGATGTTAAAGATGCTTCAAAGAAGGCTGAGCCTGGAGTAAAAGGTGTAGTAATTAAAACTAATCTTTACGAAAAAACATCAAAACAATCTAGAGCAGAAGTAAATCAACAAATCAAACAATTGCAGAAGAATAAAAGAGAAGAAGAAAGAGCTTTAAGAGCTACTAGAGATAATTTACTCAAGTCTGTTCTTAGCGATAAAATCACTCTTGGAATAAAAGCCAATAGAGATGAAAAAGTTCTTGTAAAGAAAGGAACTAAGTTAACATTAAAGAAATTAGATACTTTCAACTTTGAGTTATTTTCTACGAAAGACGCATGGATTTCAGGTGAAAAGACATGGGAAAAACTATTAAATATTCTCAGCGCTTTCACTGACACTCTTACTAGCCTTGATACAGAGTTAGAATCAAGTATTTTTAAACTTAAAGAAGGCGATCAACTTCAACCTGGTATTTTAAAGTTAGCTAAAGTCTATGTAGCTAATAAAAGAAAAGTTTCAATTGGAGACAAGATGGCTGGAAGACACGGTAATAAGGGTGTTATTGCAACAATTGTTCCCGAAGAGAATATGCCTTATTTAGAAGATGGTACTCCAGTAGATATTTGTTTAAATCCTATGGGTGTTCCTTCTAGAATGAATTTGGGTCAGTTGTATGAAACGATGCTAGGATGGGCGGGAAAAATACTTGATGAAAAGTATGAAACTCCAGTTTTCAATGGCGCAACACCTCAAGAAGTAGCAGTAAAAATGAAAGAAGCTGGATTGCCAGATACCGGTAAAGTGACATTATACGATGGTCTAACAGGAGAAAGAATTGATAATCCGGTATTAGTAGGTTATATGTATATTATGAAACTATTCCATATGGTTGATGATAAAATGCATGCTAGATCGACTGGTCCGTATTCACTAGTTACTCAGCAGCCTTTAGGCGGAAAAGCACAATTTGGTGGACAAAGATTTGGTGAGATGGAAGTTTGGGCGCTTCAAGCTTATGGTGCCGCACATACATTAAGAGAAATCTTAACTATCAAATCAGATGACATTGAGGGTAGATCAAAAACTTACAGTGCACTTGTCAAGGGAGAAGGTTTACCTGACCCAACAACCCCAGAAGCTTTCAATGTATTTATGAAAGAAATTCAAGGTCTTGGACTGGACATAACTTTAGATTAAAGGAAAAAAATAAATGTATAAAGCAAAGAATAGCATTTCACTTAAACTGGCTTCACCAGAGAAGATTCTTGAAGGATCTTTTGGTGAGGTTTTAAAGCCTGAAACAATTAACTATCGTTCTTATAAGCCAGAAAAAGATGGATTGTTTTGTGAAAAAATCTTTGGACCTGTAAAAGATTTTGAATGTCATTGCGGTAAGTATAAAGGTATTAGATATAGAGGTATTATATGTGATAGATGTGGTGTAGAAGTTACTACAAAGAAAGTTCGTAGAAACAGAATGGGTCATATTACTTTAGCTGTACCAGTTGTGCATATTTGGTTCCTTAAATCAATACCGAGTAAGCTAAGCTATATTTTAGGTAAAAGTGCGAAGCAATTAGAGAGTGTAATCTACTATGAAAATTATTTAGTCATTAATCCTGGTAAGAGCGACTATACGAGGTTTGATTTAATAGATGAAGAAGAATATCTAAAGCTAGAAACAGAATTTGGTTATGAAGCTTCTTCACAAGAAGAAAAAGAAGATGAGTCTTACTTCAATGCATCTATGGGCGGTGAAGCTATTAAAGATGGATTAGCTGAAATGGACTTATTAGAGCTTAAAAAAGATTTAGAGTTAATTAGTACTACAACAAAGTCAAAACAGAAAAAAGAAGATGCCCTAAAGCGATTGAAGGTAGTAAAAGACTTTGCTAGAGATAGAAATAATAAACCTGAATGGATGATTGTTTCAATTTTACCTGTTATGCCTCCAGAACTAAGACCTTTAGTTCCTTTAGAAGGTGGAAGGTTTGCAGCTAGTGATTTAAATGACCTTTACCGAAGAATTATTATTAGAAATAATCGTTTAAAACAACTAATGGATATTCAAGCACCTGAAGTAATTCTTAGAAATGAAAAAAGAATGCTCCAAGAATCTGTTGATGCGCTTTTTGATAATACAAAAAGAAAAACTGCGATAAGAAGTGGATCTAAAAGACCATTAAAGTCTATATCAGATATGTTAAGAGGTAAGCAAGGTAGATTTAGACAGAACTTATTAGGTAAAAGAGTTGACTATTCTGGTAGATCTGTTATTGTTGTTGGTCCTGAATTAAAAATGACCGAATGTGGTATTCCAAAGAATATGGCATTAGAGCTTTTTAAACCTCACTTAATAAGAGAATTAATTAGAAGAGATTTAGCTGCAACTCCTAGAAGTGCAAAATTAATGATTGAAAATAAAGATTCGTTTGTATATGAAATTCTAGAAACTGTAGTAAAAGATCACCCTGTGCTATTAAACAGAGCACCAACTTTACATAGATTGGGAATTATAGCTTTCCAGCCAATATTGATTGATGGTAAAGCGATTAGAGTTCATCCTCTTGTTTGTTCAGCATTTAATGCTGACTTTGATGGTGACCAAATGGCGGTACATGTACCTCTATCTATTCCAGCACAATTGGAAGCTAGAGTCTTAATGATGGCCAGTCAGAATGTATTACATCCTGCAAGTGGAAAACCAATTACATTGCCTTCACAAGATATGATTCTTGGTTGTTATTACTTAACAAGAGAGAAAAGTGGGCAAAAAGGTGAAGGAAAGCTTTTTGGATCTATCGATGAAGTAAAAATAGCGTACGATAATAATAAGGTTGGACTTCACGCTATTGTAAATGTTCGACATAATGGAAAATGGTATAAGAATACAACTGCTGGTCGTGCTATGTTTAACGCTATTATTCCAGATGAATTAGGCTATTACGATGAGATGATTTCTAAGAAGAAATTAAGTTTTATTATTGGTGAGTCTTTTGTAAAAGCTGGAAATGATAAGACTGTAAAACTATTAGACAATCTTAAAGAGATTGGATTTAAAACCGCTACTAAGAGTGGAATATCAATTTCTATCAGCGATATTATTATACCAGATGAAAAACATAATATCATAAATGGCGCTGAAAAAGAAGTAGACAAAATTCAAGGAAGATTTAATCGACATATCTTAACAGAAGGTGAAAGATATAATAAAGTTATTGACGTCTGGACAAAAGCAACAAGTGATGTAGCTGCTGAAATGATGAGAGGTTTAAAATCTGATGATGGAGGTTTTAATTCGGTCTATATGATGGCTGATTCCGGAGCTAGAGGTAGTGGAGACCAAATAAAGCAGTTAGCCGGTATGAGAGGTCTAATGGCAAAACCAAGAAAATCTATGGTTGGTGGCGGAGAAATTATTGAAAGCCCAATTCAATCTAATTTTAAAGAAGGTCTATCTGTAATGGAATACTTCATATCTACTCACGGAGCAAGAAAAGGTCTAGCTGATACTGCATTAAAAACAGCAGATGCTGGATATTTAACTCGAAGATTGGTTGATGTGGCACAAGATGTAGTAATATCAGAATTTAATTGTAAAACTATTAATGGAATTACAGTTGCAGATTTAAAAGAGGGAGAGGAAGTGGTGGAATCTCTATCTGAAAGAATTCTTGGTAGAACGTCATCTGAGAAAATTATTATTGACGGTAAAACTATTGTTAAAGCAGGAGAAGTTTTTGATGAGAATAAAGCTGAATTTATTGTAGAAAATAATGTCAATAGCGTTAAAATTAAATCTATACTTACCTGTGAATCTAGAAGAGGTGTATGTGCAAAATGTTACGGTTGGGATTTAACAAGAAGAGAGCTTGTAACAATTGGTAGTGCTGTAGGTATTATTGCAGCTCAAAGTATTGGAGAACCTGGTACGCAGTTAACATTAAGAACTTTCCATATTGGAGGAACGGCAACTAGAATTGTTGAAGAATCTGATATGAAATCTAGGCATAACGGTATAGCAAAATTCAATGATGAATATCAATCTGCTAATACTATTGATGAAGATGGCGAAAAAGTAGTTAGATGTTTAACTAGGAATTCAAAATTACGTATTGTCGATTCAAAAAATAATGTGCTTGAAGAATATAATGTTCCTTATGGTGCTAATGTTAATATCAAGGACAATGCTAAGGTCAAGAGAAATGATATTCTATTTTCATGGGATCCATATACAGACTTAATATTAGCTCGACAGTCTGGTATCATTAAAATGAAAGATTTTATTGAAGGTGATACCTATCAAGAAGAAGCAGTAGACGGCGGTAAAAAGCAAAAAGTAGTTACTGAATCAAAAGATAGAAGATTAAGCCCTCAAATTGAAATTTATAGCAAAGATGGAAATATTCTGTCAGGTGGGACTATTTTACCTGTAAAAGCAACATTAATAGTAAATGATGGACAAGATGTTACCCAAGGTCAAACTTTAGTAAAAATTCAGAAAGATGTTGGTAAGACTAGAGATATTACTGGTGGTCTACCAAGAGTAGCAGAATTATTTGAAGCAAGAAAGCCTGCAAACCCTGCTGTAGTTAGTGAAATTAACGGTACAGTAGAGTTTGGTGAAATTAAACGAGGTGTAAGAAAGGTTTCAGTGACACCTTCTACTGGAAAGTCTGTTATTTATAAGATCCCATATGGAAAACATGTAGTAGTTCATGAGAATGATTTTATAACAGCTGGAACTGCATTATGTGAAGGTGCAATTTCTCCTTCCGATATTCTAACTATTCTTGGTCCAAATGCTGTTAGAGAGTATTTGGTCAATGAAATTCAAGAAGTTTATAGATTACAAGGAGTAGGAATTAACGACAAACATATCGAGGTGATTGTTAACCAAATGATGAAGAAAGTCATTATTAATAATCCAGGAGATACTTCATATCTTCCAGGTGAAAGATTAGATAAGACCACTCTATTTAATGATAATGATTATATGAAGGGTATGGTTGTAGTTGATGAGTCTGGAGATTCAAATTTAGAGGTGGGTCTAATGATTTCTCAGAACGAAGTAAAAGAGCTTAATAAAGAGTTTAAGGCTCAAGATAAGAACTTAGTAAAGTTTCATAAGGCTAAATCAGCTACGTTTGAACCAATTTTAATGGGAATTACTCAGTCTTCTCTTAATACTACAAGCTTTATTTCTGCAGCTTCCTTCCAAGAAACAACGAGAGTATTGACAGACGCAGCAACTGCATCAAAGACTGATCATTTGCTAGGATTAAAAGAAAATGTTGCGTTAGGGCGATTAATCCCTGCTGGAACAGGTTTTCCTGGCTTACAATCCATTCAAATTGAACAACAAGAAAATCAAGAAGAAGATCAATAGACCTTCTTCTTGAAACTTTTTAAACATATTCTATAAAATATACTTTCTACGCGTTCGAGAAAACGTTTGATTCTTCCATCTTATAACAATATATTCCCCGGTGCTTTTGAATTTATTAAAGGAAAAATAATTTATGCCAACAGTAAATCAGTTGATTAGAAAGAGCAGAAAAAAGATTATTAAAAAGTCTGCTAGTAGAGCTCTTGAGAACAGTCCTCAAAAAAGAGGGGTATGTACTCGAGTATATACGACTACGCCTAAAAAGCCTAATTCTGCTTTAAGAAAAGTAGCTAGAGTTAGATTGACAAATGGTATCGAGGCAAATGCATATATTCCTGGAGAAGGTCATAATTTACAAGAGCACTCAATTGTTTTAATAGAAGGCGGAAGAGTTAAAGACCTTCCTGGTGTTCGTTATCATATTGTACGTGGTTCATTAGATACTGCAGGTGTTAACGATAGAAAGACAAGTAGATCACGTTACGGAGCAAAAAAACCTAAAAGCTAAACATGAGAAGAAGAAGACCAGAGAAAAGATCTATTAATCCAGATCCAAAATTTAATGATTTACAAGTTGCAAAATTCATGAACTACTTACTTGTAGGTGGAAAAAAGGGTATTGCTGAAAAAATTCTTTATGATGCATTTGATATCGTAAAAGAGAAAAGCAGTAAAGATCCAGTTGACATATTCAAAAAAGCATTAAATAATGCTGCACCTCACGTTGAAGTGAAATCAAAGAGAATCGGTGGAGCTACCTATCAAGTACCTATTGAGGTTCCTAATAGAAGACAATTTTATTTAGCAGCTCATTGGATTATTGATAGCGCAAAAAAGAAATCAGGCAGTCCTATGTCAAGGCGTTTAGCTGGAGAGTTACTTTCTGCTTCAAATAATGAAGGAAGTGCTATTAAAAAGAAAGAAGATACACATCGTATGGCTGAAGCAAATAAAGCATTTGCTCACTTCGGAAGAGGAAGATAATCATGTCTGCTGATTTAAATATTGTAAGAAATATTGGTATTATGGCTCATGTAGATGCTGGTAAGACAACCTTAACTGAGAGAATGTTATACTATGCTGGAAAAACTCACAAGATTGGTGAAGTGCATGACGGTGCTGCTACTATGGACTGGATGGCGCAGGAACAAGAAAGAGGTATTACAATTACTTCAGCTGCAACCACTTTCTATTGGGATAAGAATCGTATTAATCTAATTGACACTCCTGGTCACGTTGATTTTACTATGGAAGTAGAAAGATCATTAAGAGTTCTTGATGGTGCTGTTGCAGTGTTTTGTGCAGTTGCTGGCGTAGAACCTCAAAGTGAAACAGTTTGGAGACAAGCAACAAAATATAATGTACCTAGAATTGCATTTATTAATAAAATGGATAGAACAGGTGCAGATTTCTATAATGCAATAGATACTATGAAGAAACGCCTAGGCGCTAAACCATTGCCTGTCGCTTTACCTATTGGTACCGGTGAAACTTTTAGAGGTATTATAGACTTAACTAGTATGAAAGCTATTGAGTATAATGAAAGTAGTCAAGGTGCCGAATTTGAATATATCGACATACCAGAAGAATTATTAGCAGATGCAGATAAGTGGAGAAACTTCTTAATTGAAGAAGTTGCTAGTTTTGATGATGTATTAATGGAAAAATATTTAAATGAAGAAGAAATGTCTTCTGAGGAAATTAAAGAAGCTCTAAAAAAAGGATGTTTAGAAAATGCTTTTGTTCCAACTTTATGTGGTTCAGCTTTTAAGAATAAAGGAGTTCAAAGAGTTTTAGATGCTGTTATTGACTTTTTACCATCTCCTGTAGACGTAGAAAGTATTGAAGGATCTTCTGTTGACGATCCAGAAACTAAAATTATGATTAAAAACTCTACAGAAGGCGCATTCACTGCACTTGCATTTAAAATTGCTACAGATCCTTTTGTAGGTAAGCTTACATATATCAGAGTTTATTCTGGTACGTTAAAGAAAGGATCTTTTTGTATTAATTCAAATACTGGAGACAAGCAAAGAATTTCAAGAATTCTACAAATGCATGCAAATAAAAGAGAAGAATTAGAAGAAGTAAAAGCGGGTGAAATTGTAGCAGTAATTGGTTTAAAAGGTGTTCGCACTGGACATACATTATCAGAGAAAGGTGATGTGGCACTTGAGTCAATGGAATTTCCAGATCCAGTAGTTGCAGTCTCAATTGAGCCTGTATCAAAAAGCGATCAAGATCAATTGGCAAAAGGAATGAACAAGTTAAGTGAAGAAGATCCTACTTTTAAAGTCAAAGTTGATAGCGAGACTGGTCAAACAGTAATATCAGGTATGGGAGAAGTTCATTTAGAAATCATTATTGATAGACTTAAGAGAGAATTTAATGTAAATGCTAATGTTGGGAAGCCTCAAGTTTCATTTAGAGAAGCAATTCAAAAACCTGTAGATAAAGTTGATGAAAAATTTATTCGTCAATCTGGTGGTCGTGGTCAGTATGGTCATGTTGTGATTAATGTTAAACCAACAGAGCAAGGCGCTGGATATAAATTTATAAATAAGATTGTTGGTGGGGTTATTCCAAGAGAATACATTCCTGCGGTAGATGCCGGCATTCAAGAGCAGTTGAAAAATGGCGTATTACATGGATATCCTATTCCTGATGTTGAAGTAGAGCTTGTTTATGGATCTTATCATGACGTAGACTCTTCTGAAATTGCTTTTAAGGTAGCTGGTTCACGAGCAATTAAAACTGCTTGCAAGCAAGCAAATCCAATACTAATGGAGCCGATTATGGCCGTAGAAGCAACTACTCCAGACGACTATCTTGGAGATGTAATTGGTGATATTAATTCTAGAAGAGGTAAAGTTGAAAGCATGGAACAGCAAGGAGCGAATCAAAGTATTAAAGCTGCTGTGCCATTAAGCGAAATGTTTGGTTATGCAACAGATTTAAGATCTCTATCTCAAGGTAGAGCAAACTTTCATATGGATTTTCAGCAATACGCTAAAGTTCCAGCATCAGTAGAAGAAAAATTAATGAAATCGCAATTACAGAATGGAGAAGCATTATAATGGCTAAAGATTTAATTAGGATATCTTTGAAGGCTTACGATCATAAGCTTTTAGATAAGTCTGCTGAAAAAATTATTAGAACAGCTAAGTCTACAGGTGCGATTATTTCTGGACCAATTCCGATGCCAACTAAAAGAACAGTATATACAGTATTGAGATCACCGTTTATTGATAAAAAATCACGCGAACAGTTCCAAACAAAAGTACATAAAAGAGTTGTAGATATTGTGAATTCAACTCCTAAAACTGTTGAATCTTTAATGAAGCTAGATTTACCGTCTGGTGTAGATATTGAGATTAGAGGATAAAGATGTACGGATTAATAGGTAAAAAAATTAAAATGTCACAAATCTTCAATGCAGAAGGTCATGTGGTTCCAGTTACTTTAGTTCAAGCTGGTCCATGTGTTGTATCTCAGATTAAAACAACTGATACAGATGGATACAACTCTGTGCAATTGGCTTTTGGTGAAAAATCAAAAAGAAATACAAATAAGCCTGCAGCAGGACATCTTAAAAAAGCAGACATTGAAAGCGCTAAAGTTTTAGCTGAATTTAAGTCACTTGATACTTTTGAGTATAAATTAGGTCAAAAATTTGATTCTTCAATTTTCCATGTCGGAGAAATTGTTGATGTAAGGTCAAAATCTAAAGGTAAGGGTTTTGCCGGAGTTATTAAAAGACATAATTTTTCTAGACAAGATGCTACGCACGGTAATAAACATACCGAAAGAGCTCCCGGATCTATTGGACAGGCCTCTTGGCCATCAAGAGTATTTAAAGGTATGAAAATGGCAGGTAGAAAAGGTTCTGGTAATGTTACCGCACAAAACCTTGAGATTGTGGATATCGACAAAGAAAATAATTTATTATACGTTAAAGGAGCTATTCCTGGTGCAAATAATGCACCAGTGTTTATTGTGAAAAAATGAAAATTAAATCAATAAATAGTGGCAAAGATTATAGCTTAAACGATTCAGTGTTTAAGGTTCCTATGAATGATCAGGTTGTTTACCAGTGTGTTATAGCAGAATTAACCAATGCTAGACAAGGAACCCGATCTACAAAGAATAGATCTTCAGTTTCTGGTGGTGGTAAAAAACCATTTAAACAAAAAGGGACTGGTAATGCTAGACAAGGAACAATCAGATCTCCTTTAAATAGAGGTGGTGGTGTTATTTTCGGTCCTAGTCCACAATATTATTTTAAAAAAGTGAATACTAAAACTAAACAACTAGCTTTTAAATGTGTTTTATCAGAAAAAGTTAAAAATGATGCTTTAAAAGTGATTGATTCAATAGATTTAAAAACAAATAAAACGAAAGATTTTGTTGCATTCTTAGAGTCTAACAGTTTGAGTAATAAAAAAATGACAATTGTAGTATCTGAAGTAAATCAAAATTTAGCCTTAGCATCAAGAAATATTGAACATGTAAATGTTGTGAAAGCATCATCATGTTCTGTTGCAGATTTAATGAATAATGACGCTTTATTGGTGGATGCAAATGCTTTGACTTTAATGTCAGAAAGATTTGGAGATAAGAAATAATTATGAATCATTTTTCACAGATTTTAATTCGTCCAGTAGTGACTGAAAAAATGACATCTCTTCAGGAGTCAGAAAATAAATATGCATTCGAAGTGCCTGTTGAGGTAAATAAAATTGAGATTAAAAAAGCTGTAGAAGAAAAATTTAAAGTTAAAGTCCTTAAAGTTGCTGTAAGCAATCGAAAAGGTAAAGCTAAGCAGATGACTGTAAAAAGCAATGGAAGAACAATTAGAACAAATGGATATACCAAACTAAAGAAGAGAGCTATTGTAACGCTTGTAGAAGGTTATAACATAGACTTGTTTAGTGTATAGATACAAATTATGGCAATAAGACAATTAAAACCAGTTACTCCGGCATCAAGATTTACTTCTAAGCCAGATTTTTCTGAGATTACTGCTAGTAAACCTGAAAAATCATTGGTGAGAAAGTTAAATAAGACAGGCGGTAGAAATAATAGAGGTCGTATTACTTCTCGTAGAAGAGGTGGTGGACATAAGCGTAGCTACAGATTAATAGATTTTAAAAGAAATAAATTGAATATCGAAGGTAAGGTAGCAACTATTGAGTATGATCCAAATAGAAGCGCATTCATTGCTTTAATTCACTATTCAGATGGAGAAAAAAGATATATTATACAGCCAGATGGATTAAAAGTTGGGGATATTATTATTTCTTCAGAAAAAGCAGCATTAAAAAATGGTAATGCTATGCAATTAAAAAATATACCATCAGGTCAATTTGTACATAATATTGAATTAATTCCTGGTAAGGGAGCACAAATGGCTAGGAGTGCAGGAGCATATGTGCAGGTAATGGCTCATGATAATAATTATGTAACATTAAAAATGCCATCTGGAGAAGTGAGAATGGTTCCAGATAAATGTTTAGCTACAATTGGTGTAGTTGGTAATAAACAGCATGAATTGGTACGTTCAGGTAAAGCAGGTCGATCAAGATGGCTTGGAAAACGTCCTAAAGTTAGAGGAGTAGCGATGAACCCTGTTGATCACCCTCATGGTGGTGGAGAAGGTAAGAGTTCAGGTGGAAGACATCCAGTGTCTCCTTGGGGTCAACCTACGAAAGGTTTCAAGACTAGGAAGAAAAAGAAAAAGTCAAATGCTCTAATAGTAAAAAGGAGAAATGATTAATGTCTAGATCTATTAGAAAAGGACCTCATATCGATGTCAAATTATTGAAAAAAGTTGATAAAATGAATGAGTCAACAAAGAAAGGTGTTATAAAGACATGGGCAAGACATTCTGTGATTGTTCCAGATTTTGTAGGACATACTTTTGCTGTACACAATGGAAATAAATTTATACCTGTTTTTATCACAGAGAATATGGTTGGTCATAAATTAGGAGAATTTTCTCCTACAAGAACATTTAGAATGCATTCAGGAGATAGAAAGAAAAAATAATTATGGATATCACTTCAAGATCTAACAATGTAAAACATTCACCAAAGAAGCTAAGAAAAGTAGCTAACTGTGTTCGTGGTTTAAATGTAAATAAAGCATTATCATCTTTAAGACATATGGATGAGAAAGGTGCTCAGATTGTTGAAAAAACACTATCTTCTGCTATTGCTAATGCCGGAAATACAGAGAATTTTGACAAAGATATGAATGAGGTTAAAGTAAAAACTATTACCGTAGATGAAGGTCCTGCACAAAAAAGATTTAGAGCAAGAGCTCAAGGAAGAGCAAATAGAATTAAAAAGAGAACAAGTCATTTAAAAATAGTTATAGGATAATTAATGGGACAAAAGACACATCCAAAAGGTTTAAGATTAGAGCTAAATAAGAACTGGAGTTCAAATTGGTTTCCAAAGAAAAATGCTTATGCGGCTGATCTTGCACAAGATATTAAATTAAGAAAATATCTAAAGAAAAGATTGCATGATGCTTCAGTTGCATCTATTAATATTGAGAGAACTTCGCAAGCAATTACTGTTACTATTCATACAGCTAGACCTGGTATTGTTATTGGTAGGGGCGGAGAAGAAGTTACTAGACTGAAAAAAGAAGTTTCAAAACTATGTAACACTAATGATATTCATTTAAATATAAATGAGGTAAAAAGACCTGAATTAAATGCTGAATTAGTAGGTCAAAATATTGCTACTCAATTAGTGAAGAAAATGGCTTACAGAAGAGTGCTTAACAAAACTATGCAGTCTACCATGAGAATGGGAGCAGAAGGTATTAGAATTAATGTTGCTGGAAGATTGGGTGGAGTAGAGATTGCTAGATCTGAAAGATTTATGAATGGAAGAGTTCCATTACATACTCTTAGAGCAGATATTGACTATGCATTAGTAGAGGCTCATACAACATATGGCATCATAGGAATTAAGGTATGGATCTGTAATGGATTTACAAAGGCTAAGAAATAATGTTAGAACCTAAAAAAATTAAATATAGAAAAGTTCATAGAGGAAACCGAAAAGGTATGGCTAAGGGTGGTACCGAAGTCAATTTTGGTAGTTATGGATTAAAAGCAATGGAATCAGGGTGGGTTACAGCTAGACAAATTGAAGCTACTAGAATTTCAATATCTAGACGAGTAAGAAAATTAGGTAGAATGTGGATTAGAATTTTTCCAGATAAGCCAATTACAAAAAAACCATTAGAAACAAGAATGGGTAAAGGAAAAGGATCTCCAGAATATTGGGTAGCAAATGTGAGACCTGGTAGAATTTTATTTGAAGTAGAGGGTATTTCTAGAGAAGTAGCTCAAGAAGCATTTAGAATTGCTGGTAATAAATTAGCAATTAAAACAAAATTAGTTGCAAAAAGAGGGTTAGATGAAGGTTAATGATCTAAGAAAGTTATCTGATAGAGATTTATTATCACGCTTAGTTGATAACAAAGAAAGCTTGCAGAAATATCGCTTTCAGAAGTCAATTCAACAATTAGAAGACTATAAAGTGTTATCTGACCTAAGGAAAGAAAATGCTAGAATTAATACGATATTAAGAGAAAAAACCTTAGATAAGGGAAATATTGATGGATAGAAATACTCAAAAACTAGTAGGTACTGTTGTTTCTGACGCTATGGATAAAACTGTGGTAGTTAGCGTAGAGAGACTTGTGAAACATAAGCTCTATAAAAAGTATATGAAAAGATCAAAGAAATATTATGCACATGATGAAAATAATACTTTCAAAAAAGGTGATATGGTAGAACTTGTGGCAACTAAGCCTTTGAGCAAATTAAAGAGATGGCGTACATCTAAATTAATTAAGAACGGAAATAAATAGTGGTACAAGCAGAAACAAGATTAAAAGTAGCTGACAATTCTGGAGCAAAAACAGTACAATGTTTTAAAGTTTTAGGTGGATCAAAGAAGAGATATGCTAGTATTGGTGATCTTATTGTTGTGGCTGTTAAATCTTCTACTCCTGGCGGTATGGTTAAAAAAGGAGAGGTTGCTCGAGCTGTAGTAGTTAGAGTGAAGAAAGAAGTAAGAAGAAGAGATGGATCTTATATTAGATTTGATGATAATGCTGCAGTTATTTTGGACGCTCAAAATGAACCAAAAGGAACTAGAATATTTGGTCCAGTAGCAAGAGAGTTAAGAGAGGGTGGTTATATGAAAATTATTTCAATGGCACCGGAGGTTTTATAATGAAAATTAAAAAAAATATGATGGTAAAAGTAGTAGCTGGAAATTTTAAGGGCCTTTCAGGTAAAGTTCTTAAGGTGATACCAGAGACTCAAAGAGCTATTGTTGAAGGTGTTGCTTTAACAAAAAGAACTCTAAAACCTTCTCAAGAAAATCCGAAAGGTGGATTCACAGAGAGAGAAAGATCTTTGCATGTTTCAAATTTAATGGCTTTAGAAAGCGATAAGGCTTCTAGGATCGGATTCAAAGTACTGGAAGATAAATCAAAAGTAAGAGTCTCAAAAAGATCTGGTAAGGAATTAGGCTAAGATTGATGGTAACACCAAATTATAAGAAGAAATATTTAGATAAAGTTAGACCTCATTTAATGAAGACTTTCAATTTCACTACTGTTATGCAAGTACCTAAGATTAAAAAAATTACATTAAATATTGGTTTAGGTAACGCAAAAGAAAATAAAAAAGCTTTACAGGCGGCTCTTGATGAATTGATGTTAATTACCGGTCAAAAGCCAGTGATTACCAAAGCAAAGAAAGATGTTTCTAATTTTAAGATTAGAAAAGGATTTCCCGTTGGATGTAAAGTGACTTTGCGTAAAGATTATATGTATGAATTTTTAGAAAGATTATGTGCGGTAGCTCTCCCAAGAACAAGAGATTTTAGAGGATTATCTGATAAATCATTTGACGGACAAGGTAACTACAGTTTTGGAATCAAAGAGCAAATTGTATTTGCAGAAATTGACTACGATAAAGTTGATTCTATTACGGGGATGGATGTTATTATTACGACATCAGCTGATAGCGATGAAATATCTTATGAATTATTAAGATCTATGGGATTGCCAATCAGAGAAAAGAAAGCTTTAACAGATAATAACTTAGACAAGGAAGAAAATGGCTAAAAAATCTAAAGTTGTAAGAGAAAATCACTTAATAAAAAAAGTGGAAAAATATTATACTCTAAGAAAAGAATTAAGAGGATTGATTAAAAATCCTAACACTCCAGAAGATGAAAAAATGAAAGCTATAGAGAAGCTTCAGAAGCTTCCTAGAAGTTCAAGTAGTATTCGTTTAACAAACAGGTGTGCTGTGTCTGGAAGACCAAAAGGGTATATGAGAAAATTTGGTTTATCAAGAATAACTTTTAGAGAATTAGCATTAAAAGGTGAATTACCTGGTGTAACTAAGGCCAGTTGGTAAGGAGAATATTTTATGTCAATGACAGATCCAATAGCAGATTTTTGTACAAGAATAAGAAATGGTTATTCATCTAAAAAAAGATGGATAGATATACCTTCTTCATTATTGAAAAAAAGAATCTCCGTTGTATTAAAAGAAGAGGGATATATTGATAATGTTGTTTTTGTAAACAAAGAAGATAATAAAGAGGATATTAGAATTTTCTTAAGATATCACAATGAATCACCAGCAATTACAACAATTGAAAAAATTAGTAAACCTGGAAAAAGAGTTTATGTAGCTTCAGATGAAATTCCTAGAGTCTTGAATGGTTTAGGGATTAGTGTTATATCATCTTCAAAAGGTGTAATAAGTAATAAAGTAGCAAGAAAATTAAAAGTTGGGGGAGAGTTGCTCTGCAACGTTTGGTAATATGTCAAGAATAGGAAATAGCGTAATTACAATACCGGAAGGTGTAAAAGTAGAGAATAATACTCAGCATTTATTGGTGGCAGGCCCTAAGGGTAAGTTGTCGGTTGATATTTGCGAAGAAGTAACAATAAAAATCGAAGATAATAGTTTATCTGTTTCAAGAAACGCAGAAGATAAAGTTTCAAGAGCTATGCATGGTACTATTAGGCAGTTAGTTTTTAATGCTATTGAAGGAGTTACAAACGGCTTCTCTAAACATTTAGAGATTATAGGTATTGGTTATAATGCTAAATCTCAAAATAATAGAGTGATTTTACAATTAGGTTTTTCCCATGATATTATTTTTGATTTGCCTGAAGGTGTTGAAGCAGTTGCTCAAAAAGGTGAATTAGAAATTAAGGGTATAGATAAACAAGCTGTAGGTCAAGTAGCAGCAAAAATAAGATCTTTAAGAAAGCCTGAACCTTATAAAGGAAAAGGAATTAGATATAAAGATGAATATGTTCGTTCGAAACAAGGTAAAACTGTTGGAGGGGGCGACTAGATGAGAGGTTTAAAATTAAAAAAAGAGCAATATTTAAGAAGAAGAAAAAGATCGAAAAAATCTTTTCCAGTTGAAGGTGAATACAGATTATGTGTTTATAAGAGTGCTAGGCATATAGAGGCACAGATTATTGATGATTTTAATCAAACTACTTTAGTAGCTGCTTCTTCAAAAGAAAAGGCTTATACAAAAGAAAAAGTTAATAAAAGCGAATTAGCTTCTCTCGTTGGAAAATCATTATCTGAGAGAGCGAAAGCAAAAAAAGTTAAAAAAGTATACTTTGATAGAAATGGCTTCAGATACCATGGAAGAGTAAAATCTTTTGCAGAAGCTTCTAGAAAAGGTGGACTAAAATTTTAATATTGGAGAATAAATGAGTATGATTAATTATTCAGAACTTGATTTAAAAGAAGAATCCGTTATAAGAATTAACAGAGTTGCGAAAGTTAATTCTCGTGGAAAGAGATTCAGTTTTTCGACTATAGTTGTTATTGGTGATGGTAAAGCACATGTTGGTATTGGTTCAGGAAAAGCCAATGAAGTAATTGTGTCTATTAATAAAGCTAAAGATGATGCAAAACAAAATTTAGTCAAGGTCCCTGTTTATAATTATACTATTCCTCATGAAATTATAGGCAAACATGGCGCAAGTAGAGTGTTATTAAAACCAGCTCCGTTTGGAACAGGTATTATAGCTGGTTCTGCAGTAAGATTGATTATGGAGCAAGTTGGTATTAATAATATTTACTCAAAAGTATTAGGGTCAAACAATCCTATGAATGTTGCTAAGGCTGTGATGAATGCTTTAACAAGTTTGCAGGATATTAGAGTTGTTGCTAAGAAAAGAGGAAAAACACCAAAAACATTATTTGAGATTTAAAAAGATGGCTAAAAAACAAATTAAAATTACACAAATAAAAAGTAGAATTGGCTATTCAAAAAAAGCAAAAGCTACTCTTGATGCGTTAGGTCTTAGAAAAATGAATAAATCAGTTGTTTTAGATCTAAATGACGCAATAAATGGAATGATAAAAAAAATAGATTATTTAGTCAAGGTTGAGGAAGTAAAATGAAATTAGTAAAACCTATTAAAGCTACAAAATCCTCTAAAAGAGTTGGTAGAGGACCTGGTTCTGGCTTAGGCGGAACTGCCGGAAGAGGTCATAAGGGAGCAGGCCAAAGAAGTGGTTTTAAACACAGATATTGGTTTGAAGGAGGTCAAGTACCTCTTCATAGAAGAGTTCCAACTAGAGGATTTAATAATTTTAATTTTGCAAAATCATATGAAATTGTAAATCTTTCTCAAATTGCTAAGATTAAATCAAAGAATATTGATTCTGAGGTTCTGCTAGCAAAAGGATTAATCTCTTCAAGTTTTGTTGCTGTAAAGATTCTTGGAAATGGCGATATTGATAAAGCTTATAATGTTACTGCATCAGCATTTAGTGCATCCGCAGCTAAGAAAATTGAAGCAGCAGGTGGAAAGGTTACTGTTCAATGATTGAAAAACTAAGAAATATTTTTGTTATTCCTGAATTGAGAAGTAAAATATTATTTACTCTAGGAGTTTTGATGATTGTTAGGCTTGGAGCTCAAGTGCCTATTCCCGGTATTGACCCTGAAGCTCTTCGTCAAACTATGGAATCTTTAAATGATACTTTTTTTGGCTTATTTAATATGTTTACAGGCGGAGCATTTGGTCAAGCTGCTGTATTTGGATTAGGAATTATGCCATATATTTCAGTCTCAATTGTTGTACAAATACTTCAAACGACTCTCCCATATTTTCAACGCTTAGCACAAGAAGGAGAAAGTGGAAGAGCTAAAATCAATCAAATTATTAGGTATGGTACAGTAATTTTAGCACTTGTTCAGTCTATTGGTATTGCTTTTTTATTAGAGAGTTATGGTATTGTATTAAATCCAGGATTTGTTTTTAGATTTACTGCAGTAATCTCTATTACAACAGGTACAATGCTACTATTATGGCTTGGTGAAAAGATTACAGAACATGGTATAGGTAACGGCATATCTCTTATCATTATGGTTGGAATTTTAGCAGCATTTCCTAATGTTGTTTTATCTGAAATTTCATATTTTCAACAGGGTGTAAGAGGTATTCTTTCAGAACTTTCTCTTGCAATCCTATTCTTTTTCCTAGTTATGTTAATTATACTTATACAACAGGGTTTGAGAAAAGTACCCGTTCAATATGCTAGAAGAATTATTGGAAGAAAAGTGTATGGCGGACAATCTACTTATCTCCCTTTAAAGATTAATACAGCAGGAGTTATACCTATTATATTTGCGCAATCTATATTATTAATTCCTGGTACTATCGCTACATTCGTAGGTCAAGATGCAACTCAATCTAATTTTATGTCTTGGTTTGCAATGGATCATTGGTTTTCTAATGTATGTTTTGCATTGTTAATTGTATTCTTTACTTACTTTTATACTGCATTACAATTTGATCCGAATCAAGTAGCTTCTACCTTGAAACAACAAGGAGGATTTATTCCCGGAGTAAAACCAGGAAAAAAGACAGCACAGTTTATTGAAAATATTCTTACAAAAGTAACACTTCCAGGCGCATGTTTTCTTGGATTCATTGCTTTAATGCCATATTTCTTGCAACAATTTGGTTTAGACTACAGTTACGCTTCATTTTTTGGAGGAACTAGTTTATTAATCATCGTTGGTGTTGGGTTAGATACCTTAAGTCAAATAGAAACACACTTACTATCTAGACATTATGATGGTTTTTTATCAAAAGGTAAAGTTAGAGGAAGAAGATAATGGTTGATTTAAATAACACTAATCAAGTTTCCCATATGACTGAAAGTTGTCAGATTCTATCTGATACACTTGATATGATTGAAGGCTATGTGAAGCCAGGTCAATCTGTAATGGAATTAGATAGGTTGGCAGAAGAATATATCTTATCTAGAGATGCTAAACCTGCATTTAAAGGGTATAATAATTTTCCTTCAACATTAACTGTATCAATTGACGATGAAGTAGTCCATGGTATACCAAAAGATGTGGTTTTAGAGGAAGGTCAAATTGTTGGTATAGACTGCGGAGTTCTAAAGAATGATTATTACAGTGATTCAGCAAGAACGTTAGCTGTTGGAAAAATTTCAGAAGAAAAACAATCATTATTGGATATTACAAAAGAAGCATTAGAAATAGGGATTAGCAAAGCAGTGGTAGGAAATCGCGTTTTTGATATTAGCGATGCAATACAAAAGTATGTTGAATCAAAAGGTTATTCAATAGTAAGAGAATTAGTGGGTCATGGAATTGGTACTCAATTGCATCTTGAACCACAAGTTCCAAATTTTTCTACTCCTAGAAGTGCTGGTCATGACATTGAATTGAAAGAAGGTATGTGTTTAGCAATTGAACCAATGGTAAACTTAGGATCAAGATATATTAAAACTGACTCAGATGGATGGACAATTAGGACGCAAGACGGACAACCAAGTGCACACTTTGAACATTCAATTCTTATTACTAAGTTGCAACCCAGAATTTTAACATAATGACAAAACAAGAATCAATAGAAGTAGAGGGAGTAATTAAAGAGGCTTTACCAGGCGCTAGGTTTAGAGTAGCTATTAACTTAGGCGGTAAAGAGCATGAAGTACTTGCTCATGTAAGCGGAAAAATGCGTATGCATTATATTAAAATGCTACCAGGAGATAAAGTTGATTTACAATTATCTCCATATGATTTAAGCAGAGGAAGAATTACTTTTAGGCAATAATTATGAAAGTTAGAGCATCAGTAAAGAAAAGAACACGTGACTGCGTTATTGTACGTAGAAAAGGACGTATTTACGTTATTAATAAGAAGAACCCTAGGTTTAAGCAGAGGCAAGGATAATGGCTAGAATAGCAGGTGTTGATATACCAAAAGATAAGAAAGTTGCATATTCATTGCGTTATGTCCATGGTATTGGGCTTAATACTGCAATGAAAGTATGTGAATTAGCAAAAGTCGATCCAAATGTAAGAGTTACGGATTTAAACTCTAAAGATGAAGATGCAATTAGAAAAGTTATTGTAGATTTAAAATTATTGATTGAAGGTGAACTAAGAAGTGAAAATTTAAGAAATATCAAAAGACTACAAGATATTGGTAGCTATAGAGGAGTAAGACACAGAAAATCTCTTCCAGTAAGAGGTCAGAGAACAAAGACTAACTCTAGAACAAAGAGAAGTGGAAAAAAACAAACAATATCACTTGGTAAGAAAGCAGCAGTATAATATATGGCAACACAAACTAGATTAAAAAAGAATAAGAAAAAGATAAATCCAAATGGCATCGTTCATATTAAGGCGACGTTCAATAATACGAATATCACTGTAACCGATGAGAATGGGAATGTTATTGCATGGGCTACTGCAGGTAAAGCAGGATTTAAGGGTTCTAGAAAAAATACAGCATATGCAGCTACTATAGCTTCAGAAAAAGTAGCTAGCGAGGTAGTAAGTATGGGTTTAGCTAGTGTAGCAGTAAGAGTTAAAGGTCCTGGCGCAGGTAGAGAATCGGCTATCAGAGCATTATCCAGCGCTGGCTTGCAAGTAAAGTCAATAGCAGATGTGACACCATTACCCCATAATGGATGTCGACCTAAAAAACAAAGAAGAGTTTAGAAGTATGGCAAAATTAAATACACCTAAAGGTAAATTAGTTAGAAAGCTTGGAGTTAATATTTTTGGTAACCCTAAATTTGATAGACTATTATCAAAAAAAGGACATCGACCTGGTCAGCATGGGAAAACCGGTAGACGTCCTTCAACTTATGCTGTGCAATTACAAGAAAAACAAAAAATTAAGTTTACATATGGTACACTAGAGAAACAATTTAGAACCTACTTTAAGAAAGCTTCACAGATGAAAGGTGAAACTGGATTTAATTTATTGGTCTTGCTTGAATCTAGATTGGATAATGTAGTATATAAGCTTGGATTTGGACCTACAAGATCAGCGGCAAGACAGCTTGTTAGTCATGCACATTTTATGGTAAACGGTGCTAAGGTTAATATTGCATCTTATCGCTTAAAACCTGGGGACATTGTACAAGTAAGAGAAAAAAGTAAAAAATTAGATATTATATTAAATTCTATTAAAATGGTTAAAGGTGATTTAAAGGTTTCTTGGCTTTCTGTTGATAAAGCCAAAATGGAAGGAACATTTGTTAATTATCCTGAGAGAGATGAGATTGACTTAACCATGAACGAACAATTAGTTGTTGAATACTATTCAAGATAAAGGAAGAAAAATGAGCAATGATTTAAAATTTAAGATTTCACATAAAATAGCTGAAGAAAATTCAAGTAATTTTCTTATTAAACCACTTGAAAGAGGGTACGGTATAACTGTTGGTAACTCCTTAAGAAGAGCTTTATTGACTGCAGTGCCTGGAGCAGCTATCACGAACGTTAAGATTGAGGGTGCTTTACATGAATTTTCAACTCTTGATGGTGTAAAAGAAGATATTGCAGATGTAATTATGAATTTAAAAGGAGTAAGATTCCATTTATTTGAAAGCTCTGTAGAGCCTATTTTCTTAAAACTTAAAGGTCAAAAAACATTTACAGCAGCTGATATTCAAGCTGTAAGTGATGATTTCACTATTCTAAATCCTAAACATTATATTACAGATATTGCTAAGGGAACTACTCTTGAGTTAGAACTAAGATTGGGAATTGGTAAAGGTTATAAATCTAGCGAAGATAATAAGTTAAATAATTCACCTGTGGGAATGATACCGATTGATAGTATTTTTAATCCTGTTACTCAAGTAGCATTTAATGTGTCTCCATTACCTGGAGCAAAAGAAGATTTAGAAATGTTGTCTTTAGATGTTAAAACAGATGGGTCTATCAGCCCTATTGATGCAGTTAGTTACTGTTCTTCTGTTCTTTCTGAACATTACAATATCATTAACTCTATCAGCAATCCTTCTGTATTAGAAATTGATAAACCTGTTAGTGAGGAGATCTTACAGATTCGTAAACTTCTTGAATCTTCAATTGATGAAATGGAATTATCAGTTAGAAGTCATAACTGTCTAGAAGCTGCTGGAATCACTCTTATTGGTGAATTAGTAGACAAAGACGAAGCAGAAATGCTTGAGTATAAGAACTTTGGTCGTAAATCACTCAACGAATTGATTGAGAAGCTTGAAACTATGGGTCTAAAATTTGGTATGGACACTAGTCCTTATGTAGAGGATGAAGTGTAAATGAGAAAAAGAATATCAGCTAGAAAGTTTGGTAAGTCTACTGCTCATAGAAAAGCAATGATGTCTAATATGGCAAGCTCATTAATTGAGCATAAACGTATTAAAACTACACATCAAAAAGCTTTAGAGTTAAGAAAATTCATTGAGCCAATGATCACTAAAGCAAAAGAAAAAAGTGTTCACAACAGAAGAGAAGTGATGAAGAAAATTCACAACTTAGATGCTGTAAAAACTTTATTCGATGTTATTGCCCCAGTTTACACAGATAGACCTGGCGGATATACTCGAATTATCAAGCTTGGCACCAGAACAAACGATGCAGCTAAGATTTCCTTAATTGAATTTGTAGACAAAGCTCAGTTCAAGGTTGATGAAGCAGTTCCTGTAGACTCTGAAGAAGCACCAAAAGAAGACGCTTAAATTTCTCTGATTATTTCTCTGATTATTTCTCTTAAGTATTTTGCATCTATTTGATCAAAACTATTTAGCTTTCTCGAATCGATATCAAGAACATATTCTTTATCATCTCTAATAAAAGGTATAGCAATTTCAGATTTACTATTTCTGTCACATACGATATGATTTTTGAACTTATTCACATCATTTATAATTAAAGTATTTTTTTCTGTTATAGATTGTCCACATACACCATTCATTTCAATTGGACTGCAAGGTATATTATCCGAATAATGATTTGAGATTTCTAATTGATTTCCTTCTTTTATATAGAGCCCACAAAAAATCCAATCTTCAAATTCATTATATAGGTATTTCAAGATATTATTGATTTTATCTTTTTGATCTAAAGATTTAATGAATCGAATTGATTTTTGGTATTTTTTTTCTTTTGCATTAGATTGAATCATATTCATGTTTAAAAATAATAAATATTCTAAGAATCCAATAATAGTTTCTGGTATGCCTAGAACAGCTACCACTATAGTTGGTAAGCTTATATCTCAAAAAGCCCCTTATAACGTGCTTTATGAGCCATTTAACAGCTCTCAGGGTTTGAAATCGATAGATATTAACTATCTTATTCCAGGATCTAATATTATGGAGAATGATTTCGATGGAATTTTAGCTAGTTTATTAGATTTAAATGGGAGTTTTAAGTTGGGAATAAAGAAGAACGATTCCTTATTTAAAAAAATGATAAAATACACCTTTGGAAACCAATCATCTATTTCTTTTAAAAAAGCAAAGTATCTTAATCCTGAAAGAGAATTAATCATTAAAGATCCATTTTTAATTTTTGCATCTAAATATCTATCTAAAAATTATAGGGTTATAATGTGTGAAAGACCTTTACTTCCATTAGCGGGAAGTTTTAAAAGGATGTCTTGGACCTTTAGCGAATATAGTCAATTATTAAAAGGTCTTGAGCATATTGGTGTAGATATTAAGAATCCCAACCAATTTAATAATAATGACATTTCACCTTTTGTAGTTGGTGCGGTACAGTTTTTCTATCTTTATACAGCGTTTAAACAAAAAATATTGAATAATGATAAAATCTATTTTTTTAATCAGCATGATTTATCTGTTAATCCTAATGGTTCAATCGTTTCATTATTTGATTGGCTTAATATAGATTGCTCAGAAAATGAGATAAATCAGATAGTGACTGAGATTTCAGGATCATTGAAAAAGAATAAAGCCCCTAAAAAAGGAGTACAGCATGATACATTGTACAACAAGAGATATGCTAATGAATATTTTAAGTCTGTACTTACAGAATCTGAGATTAAATATGTGAGAAAAAGTGAATTAATAATTTGTAGCGGAGGAGAGATTTGAACTCCCGACCTTCGGATTATGATTCCGCTGCTCTAACCAACTGAGCTACTCCGCCATTGAAGGCTTAAAGTTATATTACTTCATCCTAAATGTCTAAATTATTTTTACAAGAAAAACGTTTCATTTTTTATCTTATTGTGTAATTTTAAGTATAGATAATATAACATAGAGGTTGACTGACTCATGAAGTATAAGACTAAAGAAGAATTTTTAGAATCAGTAATAGGTAAATATGATGACCAAAAAGAATTTCATCAAGCTGTAGAAGAAGTAATTCATTCTATATGGGACACAGCAAATGCAAATCCAGAATATGGCAAGTTCAATATCCTTGATAGGATTGTCGTTCCAGATAGAACCATTATTTTTAGAGTTCCATGGATGGATGATAACAATGAGGTTCATGTAAATTTAGGTTATAGAATTCAATTCAATTCTTCAATTGGGCCTTATAAAGGTGGATTGAGATTTCATCCGAGCGTTAATTTGGGAATTTTAAAATTCCTTGCTTTTGAGCAGGTATTCAAGAATAGTCTTACAGGATTAAACCTCGGAGGAGGTAAAGGAGGATCAAACTTTGATCCAAAAGGAAAATCTGATAAAGAAATTATGAATTTTTGTTATGCTTTTATGAATGAGCTTTATAGACATATAGGTAGACGTACTGACATTCCAGCCGGCGATATTGGTGTTGGAGGTAGAGAAATCGGATATTTGTTTGGTCAATACAAAAAAATAAGAAATGCATTTACTGGCGTATTAACTGGAAAAGGAACGAATTGGGGCGGAAGTGTAATTCGTCCTGAAGCCACAGGTTACGGACTAGTTTATTTTGTTGCTGAAATGCTTAAAATGAAGGATGATTCCTTAGAAGGAAAAACTGTTACAGTATCCGGTTCTGGGAATGTGGCACAATTTGCTTGTGAAAAATTAATTGATCTAGGAGCAAAGCCACTTACTTTATCTGACTCTGGTGGATTTATTTATGATCCAGATGGTATTACTCAGGAAAAATTAGAATATGTCAAAGAACTTAAAGGTAAAAGATCAGCTAGAATATCTGAATATGCCAAAAAATATAAGGTTGAATACTTTGAAGGAAAACGTCCATGGTCAATAAAATGTGATATTGCACTTCCATGTGCAACTCAAAATGAATTAAATCTTGGTGACGCTAAAGAGTTATTAAAAAATGGATGTTTCGTGGTTGCTGAAGGTGCGAATATGCCGTCAACTACAAATGCTGTACGTCATTTTGTTGACAAAAAAATCTTATACGGTCCCGGTAAAGCTGCGAATGCTGGTGGTGTAGCTATTTCTGGTATTGAAATGAGTCAAAATAGTACACGAATTCCACTTAAGAGAGATAAGGTCGACGGACTGTTAAGAGAAATTATGGAGCGTATCCATACTACATGTGTTAAGTATGGCTCTAAAGGTGACTTTATCAATTATGTAGATGGTGCTAATATTGGCGGATTTGTAAGAGTTGCAGATTCTATGATTGACCAAGGTATTGTCTAAATATTTTAGTATTATTTAGGCAGCTATGTTACGTAAAATTACATCAATAGATTTTCAGTCTAATAATAATACTAGTCAATGCGTGCTCATTAGAGTTGATTTTAATGTACCCGTTGAAAATGACTTAGTTTCAGACGATTATAGAATACTTAAGTCATTGCCGACAATCCAATATTGTCTTGATCAAGGCGCTAAGGTTGTTCTTATGTCTCATCGAGGAAGACCAAAAGGAAAAGCTGATTCTAGTCTTTCATTGATGCCCGCAGGAGAAAAGCTTGCTCAATTATTAGAAATGCCCATAAAGTTTTCTCATGATTGTATATCAGAAAATGCTATAGACGTATCAAGAAATTTAAAAAGTGGAGAGATTCATTTATTAGAAAATTTACGATTTCATGATGGAGAAACAAGCAATGACCCACTATTTTCTTCTAAATTAGCTCAGCATGGATCTATTTACTTAAACGATGCGTTTGGTACTGCTCATCGCGAACATGCATCAAATACAGGGATTACTAATCGTTTTACAACAAAAGGAATGGGATTATTGATGGAGAAAGAAATGCAATTTCTTTCTGATGGCGTTTCTAGCGTAGAAGGTCCAGTATCATTAATTATTGGTGGAGCAAAAATTGATACTAAAATTAATGTGATTAAGCATTTTTTTGACATTGCAGATAATATTCTTATTGGAGGTGCAATGGCAAACACTTTTTTAACTGCAAATAATTATAATGTGGGAAAATCTCTAGTCCAAAAAGATGAAATAGATACAGCAAAAAAGCTTATGTTAATGGCATCTAAGAGTAAAACAAATATTATTCTTCCTGTAGATTTTAATGGAGAGTTAAATACGTTCGGAAGTGGTAAATTACATTATGCAAGTAAGGACAATATCAAAAAAACAATGATTTGTGAAGATATAGGAGAATTAAGTATTAATTTATTTACAGACATTATCAAAAAATCAAAAACAGTTTTTTGGAATGGTACAGTTGGTGTAGCAGAAAATAAGGATTTTGCTATAGGCACTAATAAAATAATCGATGTAATTGTAGATCATGATTGTATTTCTATTGTTGGAGGAGGAGATACTATTGCAGCTATTAGAAATTATAAAAAAGGAATAATTGAAGAATTTTCTCATGCTTCTACTGGAGGAGGATCTTGTTTAGAATTATTATCTGGAAATAAACTTCCAGCTATAGAAATGTTAAAAAAATAATGAGAAAAATAACAATAGCAGCAAACTGGAAAATGTATTTAGATGAAAGAGGTTCAATAGATTTCATTGATAAGCTTAATGCTGATAAGGATTTATTTTCTAATAAAAATATTATATTATTTCCATCACATGCTTGCATACGATCAGTAAAAGATCATTTAGATGTAAATGTAAAAATTGGTATGCAAGATTGTGATATACACAATAAAGGAGCTTATACTGGATCTACATCAATAAACTCAATTGATATAGACTCATGTATTGTTGGTCATTCGGAAAGAAGGATTGTGTATAAAGAAAGTAATGACGTTATTTCAGAAAAATTAAGGGCAGTCCTATCTAGCGATGTTGATCCTATTTTATGTATAGGTGAGACATTAGAAGAAAAAAATGAAAATTTAACAGAGAATGTTATTGATAGTCAGTTATCGATATTAACTAATGACTTAAAAGCTAGAAATCTAACTATTGCATATGAGCCAGTATGGGCAATTGGATCAGGAAATGTCCCTTCAAATGAATATATCAATGAAATGCTTTCTTATATAAAAAATAGATTAAAAAGTTTATATTCAGGTACAGATTTAGATAATATTAAATTGTTTTATGGTGGATCTGTGGATGTAAGTAACGTTGATGAACTCCTTAATGTGGAGTTAATTGATGGTTTTCTCATTGGGAGTGCTAGCGCTAACTTTGAAAAGTTTAAAGATATTGTTAAACAACTAAAATTATAAGAGGTATTATGGTTGAATTTTTAATAGTAGTACATACATTAGTAAGTTTATTGCTTATTGGGGTAATATTAATGCAATCAGGTCAAGGAGGTTTAAATTCTATGATGGGTGGTGTTGCTAATTCCATGTTAGGATCTTCTGGCGCAAATGATTTCATTACCAAGTTAACTACAGGGCTTGGAATAACATTCATTGGTCTAGCGTTAACGATTGGTTTTCTTAGCGGAGAATCTACATCATCTACAGAGTCTATTATTCAAAAAGATGCTGAATCTAGAGAAGTAGAATTAGCTGTTCCAAATGAATACTCTTTACCCTCTGAAGATCTTCTGCCAGAAGAAGCTACAAATTAATATAGCCGAAGTGGTGGAATTGGTAGACACGCTAGCTTGAGGGGTTAGTGGAGGAAACTCTGTGTGGGTTCAAGTCCCGCCTTCGGCACAAAAATAACATTTAGTATTTTTTTAAAAGATTTATAGATTACGTGATAATTAA